>NZ_CBCSIW010000009.1:0-149996 GCF_965139575.1 Comamonas aquatilis
CGCTTTGAGCGCTGCGTTGTATTGCTTCCAGTTGGTGGTGCGATAGCGAGGTTTGGACTGCGGGGAATGACTCATCGCACGAGGCTACCTGACCCTAGCCTGCGATTTATGCAACAACGCCCAGACGGCATCGAACATGCGCAGGGATTTGAGTTGCATGGCGCGCTCCACAATCTCATAAAACGATATCAACAATCATTTTGAATCATTGGACATGATTGAACCACTGCGCTTAGGCTTGCGTCCTCACTGTAAGAACGTGTGTACGATCTCCTCGGCGCCGCGCCAGTGTCTTTGCGGGATGGGATGCTAGGCGCGGGTGCGCAGCAAGGCTGTTGCCTTGCAAGCGACCGCAACAACGCAGACCGCCCCTAGCCGGGCGCCCACAAAGGCACTGGCCCGAAGGGTTGAAGCGAAATCGGGCGATTTCTTCGCGCTGCGGCTTACTTGCACCCCGGGTGCAAGCTGCTCCACACCGCTTCGAACTCATCCCGATTGCGCCTCAACGCGGCTGCGTAGAGATCGTCAACACGTTCTAAGAGAAACGACCCGTGATTCAACCCAAGGAATGGCCTCTTTTCTGGACCGGCTTCATGGCCACGCTCAGCGGCGTGGGCCTGGCCCGTTTTGCCTATACGGCACTGATGCCGCAAATGGTGCATGCGGGCTGGTTCAACGGCGAGCAGGTGGCCTATCTGGGCGCAGCCAATCTGCTGGGCTATCTGATTGGCGCCCTGGCCGCTGCCCCCTGGGCCGAACGCATGGGCGCCGTGCGCGTGCTGCTGATCTGCTGGATTGCCGTGGCGCTGAGCTTTGCCGGCTGCAGCCTGCCCCAGCCCATGGCGGTGTTCTTTGTCTGGCGGCTGATCTCGGGCATTGCCGGGGCCACGCTGATGGTGCTGGGCCCCTCGGTCGCCATGTCCGCCGCCCTGCCCCAGCGCCGCGCCACGCTGGGGCCGCTGATGTTTTGCGGCATCGGTGTGGGAGCATTGCTGGCCGCCACCCTGGGGCCGGTGTTTGCGAGCGTCAGCCTGAGCGCTGTGTGGTGGGCGCTGACGGCCTTGTGCGTGCTGGCGCTGTGGACAGGTTGGCGCTGCGCCCGCCAGATCCACGTGCCCGCACCGGTGGCCATCACGCCCACGCATACGGCCGCTGCACCACCCACCTCGCTGTGGAGCATGGCCGTGGTGCTGGTCTTTCTGGCCTATACCTGCGATGCCTTTGGCTTTGTGCCCCATACCGTGTTCTGGGTGGACTATCTGGATCGCGAGTTGCAGCAGGGCTCGGCTTATGCTGCCACCCAATGGGCATTTTTCGGTCTGGGCGCCATTGCCGGCCCGCTGTGCGCAGCCTTTTGCGCCACGCGCTGGGGCTGGTGGGGCACGACCACGGGAGCTTATGCCCTCAAAGCCGTGGCCATAGGTCTGCCGCTGGTCTGGGCCGGCTTTGCCGGCCATGCGGTCTCGGGCTTTCTGGTCGGCGCCCTGTCGCCCGGCATGGCGGCCATCACCTCGGGCTATCTGATGCAGCTGATAGGCCCGGCCCAGCATAAAAAAATGTGGGGCTATGCCACGGCCGCGTTTGCGCTGCTGCAAGCCACCTCAGGCTATCTCATGGCTTTTATCTACGCCAGCACGGGCAGCTACCGCCAGCTGTTTGTGCTGGGTTGCGCCGCACTGCTGCTGGGCTCGCTGCTGGTGGCCAGCAGCCGCTCGGCGCAGACTCTTCGCTCATGATTTGATCGAGTATTGACTATGACCACTCTTGCCCCCTGGATGACCCGCCTGGGTCTGCAGCATCCCCTTATTCAGGCCCCCATGGCGGGCACCTCCACACCGCAGCTGGCCGCTGCCGTCAGCAATGCCGGAGCCCTGGGCTCGGTGGGCATAGGCGCCTATGGCCTGGAGCAGGCCAGACAACATATTGCCCAGACGCAGGCTCTGACCGCGCGAGCAGTCAATGTGAACCTGTTTTGCCACCAGCAAGCCGCTGCCGACCCGGTACGCGAGGCAGAGTGGCTGACGTACCTGGCACCGGAGTTCGCCCGCTTCAGCGCACAGCCGCCGGCCGGCCTGCGCCGCATTTACGAATCGGCGCTGGGCAATGCCGCGCTGCAAGCCATGCTGCTTCAGCTGCGCCCTGCGGTGGTCAGCTTTCATTTCGGCCTGCCCGAGCAAAGCTTTATAGATGCCTTGCGCGATGCAGGCAGCGTCACGCTGGCATGTGCCACCAGCCTGGCTGAAGCCCGGCAGATCGAACAGGCCGGTGTGGATGTCATCGTGGCCCAGGGCATGGAAGCCGGCGGCCACCGCGGCGCCTTTGTGCCCGAGCAGGATCTGCTGCTGGGCACGATGGCCTTGGTGCGTCTGCTGGCGCGCGAATGCCGCCTGCCCGTGGTGGCCGCTGGCGGCATCATGGATGGAAATGGCATTGCCGCCGCAATGCAGCTGGGCGCTTGCGCCGTGCAAATGGGTACGGCGTTCATTCTGTGCCCCGAATCCGCCGCCAGCCCCGCCTACCGGGCCGAGCTGCAAAGCGAAAAAGCGCTGCACACCGGTATCACTCCCGCCATTTCGGGGCGCCCCGCACGCGGCATGTTCAACCGCCTGCACCAGCTGGGCCTTGACTATGGCCAGCCCCTGCCGGCCTACCCCATGGTTTATGACGCGGGCAAGGCCCTGCACCAGGCGGCCAGCGCCCAGGGCAGCAGCGACTATGCCGCCCACTGGGCCGGACAAGGCGCAGCTCTGGCCCGCGCCATGCCTGCCGCCGAGCTGGTAAAGACTCTGGCCCAGGAGCTGGAACAGGCCTGGAAGCAGCCAGACCGCGCCTGAAGCGCATTCAAAATACATAGCACCACGCGCCTGTCCTGATTCGACTTCAGGCAGATTTCGCTTCAATTTCTGCTGCTAAACGAGACAAAGCCCCTAGTCCTGACAGACGTAGCCCGGCGGCTGCACATCAGCCAAATTCATCCTGCATAAACACCGAGGAGACAGGATGACAACAGCATTGGTATGCGTGGTCACCGGCGCCAGCCGGGGGGTGGGCCGGGGCGTGGCCCTGGCTTTGGGTGCGGCAGGTGCCACTGTCTATGTGACGGGGCGCAGCGTGAAGGAGGGCGATTCACCCCTGCCGGGCACCGTGGGCCGGACGGCGGCCGATGTCAGCGCCGCCGGCGGCACCGGCATTGCCGTGGCCTGCGACCATGGCGACGATGCCCAGGTGGAGGCCCTGTTCGAGCGCGTGCGCCGCGAGCACGGCAAGCTCGACATTCTGGTCAACAGCGCCATTGCCATTCCCGATGCGCTGATCGAAGTCGCGCCTTTCTGGCAAAAGCCGCTGTCCATGACACAGCTGCTGGACGTGGGCCTGCGCTCCAGCTATGTGACCTGCCATCTCGCTGCCGATCTGCTGCTGGCGGCAAGCGGTCTGGTCATCAATATCTCTTCTGCCGGCAGCCGCTGCTATATGCACGGTCCGGCCTATGGCGCCGGCAAGGCCGGCACCGACAAGATGACGTTTGACATGGCCCATGACTTCAAGCCCCACGGCGTGAGCGTGGTCTCGCTCTGGCCGGGCCTGGTCAGGACCGAACGCTCCGAGCGCGTTTGCGCCGCCTCACCCGACAAATACGGCAACAGCTTCGACACGGCCGAAACGCCGCAATTCATAGGCCGTGTGGTGCTGGCCCTGCATGGCGACCCGGATTGCCTGGAGGCCCGCTCGGGCCGCACCTTCTACACCGCCGAGCTGGCCAGTCAGTACGGCGTGCAGGATGTGGATGGCGCACAACCGCCCTCGCCCCGTGCCTGGTTTGGCGCACCGCCGGAGTTTTCGCCCGTGGTGGTGGAGTGAGCCAGCTTATTCCGCCTCTAGCTCTGCATACCAATCTTCGTAAATTTCCTGCACGGTTTTTCCATTGAAAGACCAGAAAGGCGAGGGCTGAAGTGGATAGCTGTCCGCAAGACCATGCACCTTGCGTGTGGCAGAAGTTAAGGAGCACTCCTGGCCTTCGTATTGCACTGTCTTCGCACCGAAAACGGTTACTTGTGCTACGCCATTTTTGTGTAAAAGAACACTGCCAACGGGGATCTGCAACTCTGCGAAATCCATGCGCGGGCGACGCTTTTTCATGCTTTCTGCCGCCAGCAAATCTGCCTTTGTCGCATCGGCTTCAATGACGCTTTCAACTTCTTGCGTCGCATCTTCCACATGCAGCAGTTTGAGGATGGAAATGACGCGATCAGCTTCGATGCGAAAGAACTCTCGGTTGGTATTGACGCGAACATTGCCAAAAGCGTGATGCAGCGCTTTTTCAACCTCAGCCGAATTGGGGACGCGGCAGGCAAAAGCACAGTCAAACGGCACAGGCACCCCTGTGCTGAATAACTGTTTCATCCGGCCATCGACTTCTTCTAATGTGGTTCTTCCAACTTTGACCAGACCCGGCATGGCCGGGTTGGTCAGGACGTACACAATTTGCAGGCCACTCATCAACGCTTCTCCCTCGCTTTTTAAACACCCAAATACTTCTGGCGAATAGCGTCGTCACCCGCCAGCTCCGCCATGCTGGCCTGGTGCACGATCTGGCCTTTTTCCAGCACATAGGCGCGGTCGGCCACCACTTCGGCAAACGGCAGGTTTTGCTCGCTGAGCAAAATGCCAATGCCCTGGGCCTTGAGCTCCAAAATCGTGCGCGCCATCTGCTCCACGATCAGCGGCGCCACGCCTTCGGAGGGCTCATCAAGCAGCACCAGGCAGGGCTGGCCCATCAGCGTGCGGGCCACGGACAGCATCTGCTGCTCGCCGCCGCTCATGCGGCCGCCCAGGCGATCCGGCATTTCGCCCAGATTGGGAAACAGGGTGAACAGCTTCTGAGGCGTCCAGTGCGGCAGAGCCGTTCCATCCGGCCACTGGCGCGGCTTCTGGCGGCCGACTTCCAGATTTTCCAGCACCGTCAGCTCGGTAAAAATGCGCCGGTCCTCGGGTACATAGCCCAGGCCGCGCTGCGCAATCTGGTGCGAGGCTTTTTTATCGATGGCCTGGCCCATGAAGCGGATCTTCCCCTCCCGACGCGGCACCAGTGCAGCAATGCTTTTGAGCGTGGTGGATTTGCCCGCACCATTGCGCCCCATCAGCGCCACGACTTCGCCGCGCCCCACGCTCAGGCTGACGCCATGCAGGATATGGGCCGCGCCATACCAGGCGTTCAGGCCTTCGATTTCAAGCAATTTCTGGCTCTGGCCTATGTCCATCATGCGGGAGCTGCTATGGTTTTGATTCACTTCTGTTTTTCCAATACCAAGCCCGTGCCAAGGTAGGCCTGCTGCACTCTGGCATCGGCCCGAATCTGCTGCGGCGTGCCTTCGGCCAGCAACTGGCCGCGCACCAGCACGGCCACGCGGTCGGCCTGGCCGAAGACCACATCCATGCTGTGCTCGGTAAACAGCACGCCCATCTGACGCTGCCGTGCAATGCGCCGCGCCAGCTGCATCAAGGCCACGCGCTCGCCCGGTGCCATGCCGGCCGTGGGCTCGTCCATCAGCAGCAATTGCGGGTCGTGCGCCAGTGCCATGGCCAGCTCCACACGCTTCACATCGCCGTAAGCCAGTTCGCTGCAAGGGCGCTCGGCCTGGGCCTGCATGCCGACTTGCTCCAGCAGCGCCAGGGCATCGCTGCGGCGATGGCCGGCCGCACGCGGCCACCAGCTGAAAATCTTGCGGTCGGCAGACAGCAACGCCATCTGCACGTTCTCCACCACGGTCAGCGAGGCAAACGTCTGGGCAATCTGAAACGTGCGCCCCACGCCCAGCCGCCAGATGGCGCGCGGCGCCAGCCCGCTGATGTTCTTGCCGCCCAGCAGCACCTGACCGCTGTCGGCGGCCAACTGCCCGCCCACCAGGTTGAAGGTGGTGGTCTTGCCCGCGCCATTGGGGCCTATCAGGGCCAGCAGCTCGCCGGCCTGCAGCGCGAACGAGATGTTCTGCACCGCCTTCACGCCGCCAAAGGCCTTGCTGATGTTTTGCACTTGCAACAGGCTCATGGCTGGGCTCCTTGCGCTTTTTTCATAGCTACTCTCGCCCACAGCATCTGCGCAAACCCTGAAATCCCCTGAGGAAACAGCAGCACCAGGGCCAGCATGATGGCGCCCATCAGCGCACGCCAGTACTCGGTGTTGCGCGCCACCGTATCGTGCAGCCAGGTAAAGGCCGCCGCACCCACCACGGGGCCGGCCAGCGTCTGCACGCCACCCAGCAGCACCATGACCAGCGCATCGACGGATTTGGTGACCGACATGGCATCGGGCGCCACGCCGCCCTTGCTGAAGGCAAACAGCGCACCGGCCAGCCCGGCAAACCAGGCCGCAATGACAAACGCCGTCCACTGCACGCGACGCACAGCTATGCCGATGGCATCGGCCCGCAGCGCCGAATCGCGGCTGGCACGCAAGGCATAGCCCAGCGGCGAGAACAGCAGACGCCGCAGCAGGTATATGCCCAGAGCGCAGACCGCCAGCGCCAGCCAGTAAAAGACCGCACCATGGGATGCCCATTCCGGCGGCCACACGCCGGTGAGGCCGTTGCTGCCGCCGGTAAGCGCATCCCACTGAAAGACGATGGCCCAGCTGATCTGCGCAAACGCCAGCGTCAGCATGGTCAGGTACACGCCGGACAGACGCACGCAGAACCAGCCATAGAGCAGTCCACCGGCCGCCGCCACCAGGGGCCCCAACAGCAGCACGGCAGGTAGCGGCAAATCCAGCGTGCGCACCAGCAGTGCCGCGCCGTAGGCACCCAGGCCAAAGTAAGCCGCATGACCAAAGGAATGCATGCCGCCAGGGCCGAGGATGAAGTGCAGACTGGCCGCCAGCAGCGCGGCAATAAAGATATCCGTCAGCAGCACGGTGCTGTAGCCGCCGGCCTCACCAGCCACCAGAGGCAGCAGGACCAAGGCCAGCAGCAAGCCCAGCCACGCCGCACGCGCACCACGGCCTGCGCTGCGTAGCGGCAGTTCGGGCTCGCCACCGCTACGGGCCAGCGCCTGGGGCTTGCCCAGCAGGCCCCAGGGCCGCCAGACCAGCACCACGGCCATGACCAGAAACTCCACCACCAGGGTGAGCTTGGAAAACGAGATTTCCACGCCGGCAATCTGCTGCACGCCCAGCCAGATACAGACGGCTTTCAATTCCGCCACCAACAGCGCGGCCACAAACGCTCCCGGAATGCTGCCCATGCCGCCCACGACCACCACTACAAAGGCCGCGCCAATGGTCAGCATGTCCATCTCCAGACTGGCCGGCTCGCGCGGCAGCTGCAGCGCACCGCCCAGACCCGCCAGCAGCGTGCCCAGGGCAAATACGGCCGTGAACAGCCAGGCCTGGTTCACGCCCAGTGCGCCGACCATTTCCCTGTCCTGCGTGGCGGCACGCACCAGGGTGCCGAAGCGGGTCTTGGTCAGCAACAGCGTCAGACCCAGCAAAACCATGGGGCCAGCCGCTATCAAAAGCAGATCGTAAGTAGGGAACTCACGCCCCAGAATGGCCACCGAGCCTTCGAAACCGGCAGCGCGCGGACCGAACAACTCCTCGGGCCCCCACAGCCAAAGCACCGCATCCTTGATCACCAGTACCAGGGCAAACGTGGCCAGCAGCTGAAACAGCTCGGGCGCCTTGTAGATGCGGCGCAGCAGCAGTATCTCGGTGATGGCGCCCAACACTGCGCAGGCCAGCGGGGCCAACAGCAGCGCAGGCCAGAAGCCGATATAAGGCGAGAGCACCTCCACGCTGCTGTAGGCCATGAAGGCACCCAGCATGTAGAACGAGCCATGGGCAAAGTTGATGGTGCGGGTGACGCCAAAAATCAGTGACAGCCCCACCGACACCAGAAACAGCGACGATGCGCTGGCCAGGCCGTTGAGCAACTGGGCCAGCAGGCCGGATGCGCTCATGCTGCGTCTCCCCTTGTCATCAACTCACTCCCTGCAGGTATGAAAAAAGCCACCCTCGCGGGGTGGCCTGTGTATTTTCGCAAGAATTTTCACCCCAGCACGTCAGTTCGCTGCGGCGGGTCGCAGCTTCTTCACTTCCTCGTCCGAAGGCTGATAGTCCTTGCCATCGGCATAGCGGTATTTGACCAGCACGCCGCGTTTGAGCTTGTCGTCATAAGCCGTCTTGCCCACATAGGCGCCCATGGTGGACTGGTGATCCTGGGCGCGGTAGGTGATGCGGCCAAAAGGCGTGGCCACTTCCAGGCCCTTGAAGGCTGCAATCAGCTTTTCGGTATCGGGGTCGCCACCGGTCTTGCGCAGACCCGCAGCAATCGACTGGATGGCGTTGTAACCCACGATGGTGCCCAGGCGCGGATAGTCCTTGAATCGGGTCTGATAGGCCTTGAGGAAGGCGGCATGCTCGGGCGTGTTGATGGAATACCAGGGATAGCCGGTCACCGTCCAGCCCTCGGGGGCTTCCTTCTTGAGCGGGTCCAGGTATTCGGGCTCGGCCGTCAGCAAGCCCACCACTTCGCGGCCCTTGAACAGGCCTCGGGTATTGCCTTCGCGCACGAACTTGCCCAGATCGGTGGCAAACAGCACGTTGAAGACTGCATCGGGCTTGGCATCGGCCAAGGCCTGCACCACGGAGCCGGCATCGATCTTGCCCAGCGTCGGCGCCTGCTCGGCCACAAACTCGATATCGGGCTGCTTTTCCTTCATCAGCTTCTTGAAGGTGGCGACGGCCGACTGCCCGTATTCGTAGTTGGGGTAGACGATGGCCCAGCGCTTTTTCTTGAGCTTGAGTGCTTCCTCCACCAGCATGGCTGTCTGCATATAGGTGGAGCCGCGCAGACGGAAGGTGTAGTGATTGCCATTGGCCCAGACGATTTTGTCGGTCAGCGGCTCGGACGCCAGGAAGAAACGTTTTTTCTGGTTGGCATAGTCCGTCAGCGCCAGCCCCACATGCGAGAGAAAGCTGCCGGTGAGCACGTCGATCTTTTCGCGGCTGTAGAGTTCTTCGGCGGCGCGCACGGCATCGCCCGGCGTGGCGTTGTCGTCACGCACCACCAGTTGTAGCTTCTTGCCCGCCACACCGCCTGCGGCATTGACCTGCTCCACCGCCAGTTCCATGCCTTTTTTATAGGGTTCCAGAAAGGCAGGCTGGGCTTTGTAACTATTGATTTCGCCAATCTTGATCACGCCCTGCGCGGCGGCAGATTGCCAGGCAGGAAGAGCGGCCAGGGCCAATGCCGGAGTCATCCAGCGCATGTGAAAACCCATCGTCATTCTCCTTATCACTATTCAGTATCAAGACATTGGCGAGCAATGTACCCGTTTAAGACCATATTGCCGGACAATATGTAGCTAGTCCCGCTTGGCAACCGGCAGCTACCGCGTCAGCCACCGCTTGTGTGCTGGCGCTCCGCCACCGCCCGCCCCCAGGCGAATGCCGGGCATTTTCTCTGCAGGCCCGTCCTGCTCCAAAGTCTTTTTTTGTCAGACGATCATGAGTGCTTTTCTTGAAGAACGCGTGCTGTCCGTCCATCACTGGACTGACCGTCTTTTCTCCTTCACAACGACACGCGACACCTCGCTGCGTTTTTCCAACGGTCACTTCACCATGATTGGCCTGAAGGTGGACGGCAAGAACTTGCTGCGCGCCTACTCGATTGCCAGCCCCAATTACGAAGAGCACCTGGAGTTTCTGTCCATCAAGGTGCCCGACGGCCCGCTGACCTCCAAGCTGCAGAACATCAAGGTGGGCGACACCATCATCGTGGGTAAAAAGCCCACCGGTACGCTGCTCATCGACTATTTGCTGCCCGGCAAGAATCTGTACATGATCGGCACCGGCACCGGTCTGGCGCCCTGGCTGTCCGTCGCCCGCGACCCCGAGACCTATGAGCGCTTCGAGAAGGTCGTGATCGTGCATGGCGTGCGCCATGTCAACGAACTGGCCTATCAGGAACTGCTGGAAAAAGAGCTGCCCGAGCACGAGCTGCTGGGCGACATCATCAAGGACAAGCTGGTGTACTACCCCACGGTGACGCGCGAGCCCTTCCGCAACCATGGCCGTATCTCCACCCAGATCAACAACGGCACCTTCCCGCAAAACATCGGTCTGCCCGATCTCAACCCCGAGACCGACCGCGTGATGCTCTGCGGCAGCCCCGCCATGCTGGCTGAACTCAAGGAGCTGCTGGAACACCGCGGCTTCAAGGAAGGCAACACCACCACGCCTGGCGACTTTGTGGTTGAACGCGCGTTTGTGGAAAAGTAAAGCTCCAGGCTGAGCACAGCCTCGGCCCGGCCCTGACAAAAGCCACGCTCGCCTTCTTGTTCGCAAGATTGGCGACGTGGCTTTTTAAATATTCTCGCCTGCGGTCTTGGGCAAGGCTTGGGGGTCGACAGTTGCCGGTGCACCAGCCTGCGAGGCAAAAGGCCGTCTGAACCTCAGCCCGGCTTTGCTGCAGGCCTTGGCCGTAGCGGCCGAAAACAGCAAGATGGCCGAGGTGAAGTAAAACCACATCAGCACCACCACCAGTGAGCCCGCCGCGCCGTAGGCAGAAACCACGGCCGCCGTGGACAGATACCAGGCCAGGCCCTGCTTGCCCAGAGTGAACAGCACAGCACCTGTCATGGCCCCCATGAGCAGATAGCGCATGGACGGTTTGATGCCGGCGCCCATACGCATCAAGCCCAGAAACAACAGCACCGAGATGCCCAGGGACACCAATTCATTGACCAAGCCCAGCAGCGGGCCCATGGGCACCAACTGAAGCTCTTCGCTGGCCCATTTGGTGACCATCTGGATGGCCGTGGACAGCAGCATGGACACCAGCAGCAAAAAGCCCAAACCGGCCACATAGCTGAGCCCCCGCAAGCGCGAGACCGCCATGCTCCACCAAGCAGCGCGGGTCTGGGGCACGGGCTCTTCGCCCATGGACCACAGCTTGTCCAGCGAGGCCTGCAGCTCCACAAACACGCCGGTCGCCCCCGAGAGCATCATTACCAAACCCAGCACCGAGGCCAGAGTACCCTCGCCCGAATTCTGGGCGCTGGACAGCGCGCCTTGAATCACCTGTGCCACACGCTCGCCCACCACCGCCTGCACCTGGCTGATCAGCGTGTTCTCCACATAGCTGCGATCCAGCCACCAGCCCAACAAGCCCACCACCGCCAGCAACAGCGGCGCCAGGCTCAGAATGCCGTAGAAGGACATCGCCGCACTCATGCGCAGACCATCGGCCTGCAGCCACAGCTGTACGGCGTCTATCAGAGGTTGAACAGGTCGACTCCAGCGCTCGAGTCGCTGCTTCCATATAGAAACTTGTAGTGCCATGCGGCATTGTGTCGTCAATCACCGATATTGACCTGTCAGTCCACGCCGACGAGCAGTCCAGAGGCGACTCGACCCTTCAGAAACGCCTTTCAGGTCACGGGCGCGGGGTTGAACAGCACCAACGCGTTGTGCAGCTTCCACTGTTCGGCCCAGGTCTTTTTCCTGCCGCTGGCCACATCCAGCATCAGTCTGAACATTTCCCAGCCTATGTCCTCTATCGTGGCTTCGCCATCGGCAATGCGACCGGCGTTGACATCCATCAGGTCATGCCAGCGCCGCGCCAGGTCGCTGCGCGTGGCCACCTTGATCACCGGTACCTGGGCCAGACCGTAAGGCGTTCCCCGGCCGGTGGTGAAGACATGCAGATTCATGCCCGCAGCCAGCTGCAAGGTGCCGCAGATGAAGTCGCTGGCCGGCGTGGCGGCATAGACCAGGCCGCGTTCAATGCCGCGATCTGCCAGCCGCTGGCCCGGCGACAGCACGCCCGTAATGGGGGCGGTACCGCTCTTGATGATGGAGCCCATGGCCTTCTCGACGATGTTGGAGAGACCGCCTTTTTTGTTGCCCGGCGTGGTGTTGGCGCTGCGGTCCACCTTGCCTTTGTCCAGGTAGGCGTCGTACCAGGCCATTTCCGCGATCATGGCTTCGGCCACTTCAGAGCTGGAGGCCCGCGAGGTGAGCTGGTCTATGCCGTCGCGTACCTCGGTCACTTCGCTGAACATCACGGTGGCGCCGGCGCGCACCAGCAGATCGGTGCAAAAGCCCACGGCAGGATTGGCCGTGACGCCGCTGAAGGCATCGCTGCCGCCGCACTGCACGCCCACGACCAGAGCGCTGGCGGGCACGGTTTCGCGGCGGCGCGCGTTGAGGCGCTCCAGATGGACTTTGGCACGCGCCATGATGGAGTCGATCATGGACATAAAGCCCACATGGGCCTCGTCCTGCAGGAACACCACATCCAACGCACCGTCTTGTGGGGACTGGCGTTCATCGATGATGGGAAAGCTGCCCGGCGGCAACAGCCGCTCGGGTTGCAGCTTTTCGCAGCCCAGGCTGACCACCATCACCTCGCCGCCGAAGTTCGGGTTGTGGCTGATGTTGCGCAGCGTGCGCTGCGGAATCTCGGCACCCACGGCATCGATGGCCACGCCGCAGCCATAGCTGTGCTCCAGGCCCACCACGTCATCGACATTCGGATAGCGCGGCAGCAGCTCGGTCTTGATACGTTGCACGGCAAAGTCCAGCACTCCGGCCACGCACTGCACCGTGGTGGTAATGGCCAGAATATTACGCGTACCCACCGTTCCGTTGGCATTGCGATAGCCCTCGAAGGTATAGCCCGTCAGCGGCTCCATTGCGGGCGGCTTGACCGTGGCAATGGGCAGACCTTCCAGCGAAAGCGCACCAGGCATTTTGAGCAGGCGTTCATGCACCCAGCTACCGGCCGCAATCGATTGCAGCGCATAGCCTATGACCACGTTGTAGCGGCGCACCGCTCCGCCTTCGGGAATGTCTTCCAGGGCCACCTTGTGCGCCTGCGGCACCTTGTCAACCAGCACCAGGCCGCCGGGCAGCACGGTGCCGGCCGGCAGGCCACCGTCGTTGGCAATGATGGCCACGTTGTCGGCCGGGTGCATGCTGATGGAAAGTGGGGCTGGGGTACTCATGGCAATCTCATCTCAATTTTCTATTTCATGGCCTTGGGCCGCATCAGCTAGGAAACTGGCGCAGCCCCAAACCAGAGACACCGCGGAAGGGCCGCCCCGTACCGAAGGTGTCGTCCCCCTCCGCGAAGCGAGAAGGGGGAAGGCGCAAAGCGCCTCAGGGGGTCATTCAGCCTTTATTCCTGCCGCCTTGATCACCTTGGCCCACTTGGCCACTTCGGCCTTCTGGTAATCGGCCAACTCGGTTGGAGTCATGCTAGAAGGCAGCATGCCGAAGTTCTTGAGGCGAGCCTGGACCTCGGGCGTGGCGACGATTTTCATGATCTCGGCATGCAGTCGGTCCACGATGGGCTTGGGCGTTCCGGCGGGCGCAAACACCGCCTGCCACGATCCCATGTCAAAGCCTTTCTCGCCAGCTTCGGCGATGGTCGGCACATCGGGCAAGGACTCCAGACGCTTGGAGCTGGTCACGGCGATGGGCCGCAGCTTGCCGGACTGTACATGCGGGCCGACGACCAGGGCGGTGTCGAACATCATGTCCACCTGGCCGCCGATCACATCCTGCACGGCCGGGCCGCTGCCTTTGTAGGGCACGTGCGTGAACTTCACGCCCGTCTGGTAGGCCAGCAGCTCCAGCGCCATATGGTTGGAAGTGCCGTTGCCGGGCGAAGCCGAGGTCAGGCCGCCGGCAGCCGCCTTGGCCTTGCTGCCGGCCAGCACGTCGGCCAGCGTCTTGTAGGAACTGGCAGCAGGCACTACCAGCACCAGAGGCCCGGAGCCCAGCATGGCGACCGGCGTGAAGGATTTGATGGGGTCGTAATCCAGCTTGGAATACAGGCTCACATTGATGGCATGCGAGCTGATGGTTCCGCCCAGAATGGTGTAGCCATCGGCCGGCGCCCGGGCGGCCAGGGCCGAGCCCACGCTACCGCCGGCACCGCCCTTGTTTTCGATGACCACCGGCGTGCCAAGCGCCTTGCTCAGCGGCTGGGCAATCACGCGTGCCAGGGTGTCGGTATTGCCGCCGGGTGGAAACGGCACCAGATAGGTGATGGGCTTGCCCGTTGGCCAGCTGCCCTGTGCCAGGGCGGGCGCGGCCAGTTGGGATGCGCCGAGCAGCAGGGAGCTGGCGGCGAGAGTGCATTGGATCAGTGTGCGGCGTTGCATGGTGCTTGTCTCCGGTTGGGCGATAGCGTCTTTTTGCGCTGTGGATTGGGGTTCAAAAACGGGGTTGGTGGCCGGTGAAGGATGGGTCGTACTTGCGCATCTGCCCCAGGTCGTCCCGGTTGCGAATGCCACAGCGCAGATAGTTGTCGTGCAGGCGAGCCAGCGCCTCGCGGTCCAGCGTCACGCCCAGGCCCGGCGTGGTGGGCACGCGCAGGCTGCCCTGCTCGAACTGCAGACGGCCGCCTTCGACGACCTCTTCGTCCTGCCATGGGTAGTGGGTGTCGCAGGCATAGGTCAGCAGCGGCACGCTGGCGCACAAATGGGTCATGGCCACCAGGCTCACGCCCAGGTGGGAGTTGCTGTGCATGGACAGGCCCAGGTCGAAAGTGCGGCACAGTGTGGACAAGCGCTGCGTGGCGCGCAGGCCGCCCCAGTAGTGGTGGTCGCTGAGCACAATCTTCACGGGGCAGCCCATGTCGGCATTGCGGCGGAACTCGGCAAAGTCCGTCACCACCATATTCGTAGCCAGAGGCACCTCGCACTCGCGCGCCACGGCCGCCATGCCGTCCAGACCGGGGGCTGGGTCTTCGTAGTACTCCAGCACGCCGCGCAGCTGCTGCACGATCTTGAGGCTGGTTTCCACGGTCCAGTTGCCATTGGGGTCTATGCGCAGCGGCAGACCCGGAAAGGCCTCGGCCAGCGCCAGAATGCCTGCGGCCTCCTGCTCGGGCGGCAGCGTACCGGCCTTGAGCTTGATGCTCTGAAAGCCGTACTGCGAGATCATGCGGCGCGCCTGCTCCACCAGTTGCTGCGGCGCCAGTGCCTCGCCCCAGGCATCCGGCGCATAAGGCTGGTCTATGTGTTCGGCGTACTTGTAGAACAGATAAGCCGAAAACGGCACGCGGTCGCGCGCTGCGCCGCCCAGCAGATCCACGATGGGCGCCTGGGCCATCTGGCCTTGCAGGTCGAGCATGGCGACTTCAAAGGCGCTCACCACCTTGGCCACGGTCTTGGACACATGGGTACCCGGTGCCAGCGAAACCTGCTGGCCCAGAAACTCCGAAGCGGTCAGCTGGGGCGGCGTCACCAGGGCCGCAACACGCACTTCCATTTCGTTGAGCGCCCAGGGCGACAGTCCGATCAAGGACGGAGCCACCTTGGCCAGCGCCTCCAGCATGGACTGGTCGCCATAGCTTTCATTGATGCCCACCAAGCCCGATGCGGTCTCGATCTCGATGATGGAGCGCAGCGCCCAAGGCTCGTGTATGCCCGCCGCATTGAGCAGCGGCGGATCACGGAAAGCAATGGGCGTGATGCGGATGTGGCGGATCGCGTGAGAGGTGCTCATTTTGGACGGGCAGCGGCGGTAGTGAAATCAGAGTGGCTGGGTGAAGCCACGGAGCTTGAGTGCAGAAGTCTTGTGGTATGTTGTCGTACAACTAAAAACTATTATCATCAGAGCCATGAGCACCCAGACATCGGAATTACCCCAATCCACTGCATTTTTATTGCCGACGGAGGGGTCTGCGCTGCGCAGCAAGACCAGCCGAGGCAGTCGCAGCCTGGCCAATCTGTTGTCTGAAGAGTTCGAGCAAAAGATTCGGCAAGGCCTGCTCAATGAAGGCGACAAGCTGCCTACCGAATCCGAGCTGGTTCGCAGCTACGACGTCAGCCGCACCGTGGTGCGTGAAGCCTTGTCCAAGCTGCAAGCCGGCGGCCTGGTGGAAACACGGCATGGCATAGGCACTTTTGTGCTGCCGGCACCGGTGCGCCAAAGCCCCGTGCTCAACGCCCATGAATTGAGTGAATCGGTGGATGTGCTGGCCGTGCTGGAGCTGCGCATCAGCCTTGAGACCGAAGCCGCCGGCCTGGCCGCACAACGCCGTCAAGCCCCACATCTGCAGGCCATGCGCGAGGCACTGCAGGCCTTCGAACACAACTTTGCGCTTGGAAACGAAACCGTCAGCCACGACCTGGCCTTTCACCTCAGCATCGCGCAGGCCACGGGCAATCGCTACTTCCAGGAAATCCTCCAGCATTTCGGCACGCTGCTGATTCCACGCAACCGCATCACCTCCATCCATACACCGGCCCGCGACCCCGATTACCTGCGTCGCGTCAATCGCGAGCATGAGGAAATCTATGCCGCCATCGAGCGCCAGGACGCAGATTCTGCCCGTGCCGCCATGCGCATTCACCTGACTAATTCGCGCGAGCGCCTGCGCCTGGCGCAACGTCTGAGTCAGGCGCAGGAATCAGGCACAACGGCTTAATCACCGCCCCATCCGCGTTTCCCCCTAGCAGGAAGGCATTGGATTTTGAGATTTCTAGTTGTATGATGACCGACAACAACCAGGAGACAATCTCATCATGCTTTGCCGCTCCCGATTTCTGTGTTCCGCGCTGGCGCTTGCCGCCAGCAGCCTGTTTTCCCCTCAGCTGCTCGCAGCCGAAGCCTGGCCTTCCAAGCCGATTCGCCTGGTTGTTCCCTATCCCCCCGGCGGCAGCTCCGACATCATTGCCCGTGCCATAGGCCAGCAGCTTTCGCAAGAGTTCAAGCAACCCGTGGTGATCGAAAACAAGCCCGGCGCCAACGGCAACCTGGGCGCAGAGTTTGTCGCCCGCGCACCGGCTGACGGCTACACCTGGCTGCTCTGCGATCTGGGTGCGCTGGCCATCTCGCCCTCGGTCTATACCAAGCTCAGCTTCGATCCCTCCAAGGCCTTGCGCGGCGCAGCCATGCTGGCGTACTCGCCCCACATGCTGGTGGTTCACCCGTCCGTGAAGGCCAACAACCTCAAGGAGCTGGTGGAACTGTCCAAGAAGCAGGATCTGAACTTTGCCGTGACGGCCACTGGCAGCGCTCCCCACCTGGCCGGCGTGGAACTGGCCCGACTGACCGGAGCCAAGTGGGTTTACGTGCCTTACAAGGGCGGCGTTCAATCGGTGCAGGACACCGTCGCCGGCCAGACTCAGGTGCTGATGAACGGCATGCTGGCCACCTACCCCCATGTACAAAGCGGCAAGCTCAAGCTGCTGGGCATCTCCAAGAGCAGCCGCATGCCCTTGATCTCCGATGTGCCCACGCTGGCCGAGCAAGGCGCCCAGGGCTTTGACTCCGGTACCTGGCAAGGCGTAGTGCTGCCGGCCAAGACGCCGGAAGCCGTGATTCAGCGCGTGAACCAGGCCCTGCTGGCCTCCATCCGCTCGCCCGAAGTGCGCTCGCGCCTCACGGCCCAAGGCGCCGAGGTGGTGACGATGACGCCCACCGAAACCGACAAGTTCTTCAACGCCGAGCGTGCCCGCTGGCGCAGCGTGGTGCAAACCGCCAATTTGCAGCTGGACTGAAGTTCAGCACCTTTCTGCTCTGTTCTTTCAAAGGATTCCCATGACCCCCCAAGACCTCAAAGACGTGATGAGTTCCGGCCTGCTGTCCTTCCCCGTGACGGACTTCGACAGCAACGGTGACTTCAATGCCAAGGGCTATGCCGCCCGCCTGGAATGGCTGGCCCCCTATGGCGCCAGTGCCCTGTTCGCCGCCGGCGGCACGGGCGAATACTTCTCGCTGTACGGCGAGGAGTACGGCCAGATCATCAAGACCGCCGTGGACACCTGCCGCGGCAAGGTACCCATCATTGCCGGTGCCGGCGGCCCCACCCGCACCGCCATCGCACATGCCCAGGAAGCCGAACGCCTGGGCGCCCACGGCATCCTGCTGCTGCCCCACTACCTGACCGAAGCCGGCCAGGAAGGTCTGATCGCCCACGTGGAGCAGGTCTGCAAGAGCGTGAAATTCGGCGTCATCGTCTACAACCGCGACCGCACCCGCTTTACGCCCGAATCCCTGGCCATCCTGGCCGAGCGCTGCCCCAACCTGGTGGGCTTCAAGGACGGCATGGGCAATATCGAGACCATGTCCTCCATCTTCATGAAGATGGGCGACCGCTTCGCCTATCTGGGCGGCCTGCCCACCGCCGAAATCTATGCCGCCGCCTACAAGGCTCTGGGCACGCCCGTGTACTCCTCGGCCGTCTTCAACTTCATACCCAAGACGGCAATGGATTTCTACGAAGCCGTGCGCACCGACGACATGGCCACGCAGCACAAGCTGCTCAAGGAATTCTTCATGCCCTACCTGAAGATCCGCAACCGCGTCGAAGGCTACGGCGTCAGCATCATCAAGGCAGGCGCCAAGCTGGTGGGCCACGGTGCCGGCCCCGTGCGCGCTCCACTGACGGACCTCAAGCCTTCCGAGATGGAAGAGCTCAAGGCCTTGATCGACAAGCTCGGCCCCCAATAAGCCCGGCACCGGCAGGTGCCAGCACCTGCCGCCCCAAGGAGACAAACGCATGAAAAAAACATGGATCACTCTGGGCGCAGCGCTCGCCCTAAGCACCCAGCTGGCACCCATGGCCCAGGCGGCCGGCAGCTTTCCTGAAAAAGCCGTCAACGTCATCGTGCCCTTTCCGGCCGGCGGCTCTACCGACACCGTGGCACGAGCCGTGGCCTTGAGCATGGCCGAGCAGCTGGGCAAGCCCTTTGTCGTGGAAAACCGCCCCGGTGCCACAGGCACCATCGGTGCGGGAGCGGTCAAGCGCGCGGCGGCCGACGGCTACACCCTGCTCGTGGCTTCGTTGGGCCCGTTCGTCGTCACGCCCCATCTGGTCAAGAACGTCCCTTACGACGCGGCCAAGGACTTCGACTACATCACCATTCCCGTGCAGGCGCCCAATGTGCTGGTGGCCAGCCCCAAGCAAAAGGTCCGCAGCGTGAGCGAAGTCATCGCCGCACTCAAGGCCAATCCTGGAAAAATCAGTTTTGCCAGTTCGGGCAACGGATCTTCCGATCATCTGTCGGCCGAACTGTTCTGGCAGCAAACCGGCACCGAAGCCATGCATGTGCCCTACAAGGGTGGCGCCCCGGCCATTACCGACCTGCTGGGCGGCCAGGTGGATTTCTCGTTCCAGAACGTCAATGCCGTGCTCTCTCACCTGCGCAGCGGCAAGCTGCATGCGATTGCCGTCACGGGCACCAAACGCTCCCCGGTATTGCCTGATGTGCCCACGCTAGAAGAGTCAGGCGTCAAGGGCGCCGAGGTCTATTCCTGGCAAGGCATGGCAGCGCCCAAAGGCCTCCCCGCCGAAGTGAAGGCCAAGCTGGCCAAGGCTGCCATCGCCGCCGTGCAGCAGCCCGACATCCGCAAGCGCTTTGTGGAGCAGGGTCTGGAAATCGTAGGCAACACACCCGAAGAGTTCACACGCTTTCAGACCCAGGAAAACGAACGCTGGAAGCAACTGATCCAGACCCGAAAAATCACCGCCGACTGAGCTGGCGCTCAAGCACAACCAAGGAGGCCTCTGCGGCCTCTGAATCTCGCAAGGCTGCAAGGACCTCCAGGCATGGCAAATTCCCGCTCCCGCGTTCTCCAATACGGCAAG
Source organism: Comamonas aquatilis (assembly GCF_965139575.1). Lineage (NCBI taxonomy): Bacteria > Pseudomonadati > Pseudomonadota > Betaproteobacteria > Burkholderiales > Comamonadaceae > Comamonas > Comamonas aquatilis. Next base: position 19,605 of record NZ_CBCSIW010000009.1, read on the forward strand.
ATGCCGCTGCCCCAGCTTGACGCCGACTTGGCTCAGGCCTACGAGGTGAGCATCCTCTCCGAGCAGCCCGACCCTGAGCACTTTCTTGCCGAGCAAGGCGCACAGTTCGAATATTTGGTCACTTCGGCGGCCATGGGTTTGCCGGCGCGCGTGATCCAAGCTTTGCCCAAGCTCAAGTTTGTGAGCAGCTTCGGCGTAGGCTTTGATGCCCTGGATCGCGAAGCCCTGCAAGACAAAGGCGTGCGTGTGGGCTATACCCCCGGCGTGCTTGACGACTGTGTGGCCGATATGGCTTTTGCCCTGCTGCTGGACGCCACACGCGGCCTCAGCGAATCCGACCGTTTTGTGCGTCGCGGCGACTGGAGCAAAGGCCGTTTCGGCATCCGCACCCGCGCCAGCGGCAAGCGTCTGGGCATCTTCGGCATGGGCCGCATCGGCAGCACCGTGGCGCGCCGTGCAGCGGGCTTCGACATGGAAGTGGCTTATCACAACCGCCGCCCCATCGAGGGCTCGCCCCACCATTACCTGCCCTCGCTGCTGGAGCTGGCGCGCTGGTCCGATTTCCTGGTCATCACCGCCGCCGGCGGCGACAGCACCCAGCATCTGGTCAGCACCGACGTGCTTGACGCTCTGGGCCCGCAAGGCTTTCTGATCAATGTGGCCCGCGGCAGCGTGGTGGACGAAGCCGCCTTGGTGACCGCTCTGCAGCAGCAGCGCATTGCCGGCGCCGGCCTGGATGTGTTCGAGGACGAGCCCCGCCCCAAGCCCGAACTGCTCGCGCTGGACAACGTGGTGCTGGCACCCCACATCGCCAGCGGAACCCATGAAACCCGCCGCGCCATGGCCGACCTGGTGCTGCACAACCTGCAGCAATACATCGCCACGGGGCGCCCCGCGGCCGAAGTGCCTTGGTCAGCCGCGCAGTGATCACCGTCTATTCCTTCCGAGTCTGTTGAACGAGCACTCCATGTCCACTACCCCGACCATCACCGAGATCGAAGTCATCCCCGTCGCCGGCCGCGACGGCATGCTGATGAACCTCAGCGGCGCGCATGCGCCCTACTTCACCCGCAACATCGTGCTGATTCACGACAGCAGCGGCCACACCGGTGTTGGCGAGGTGCCAGGTGGCGAAAGCATTCGTCAGGCCCTTGAAGACAGCAAAAGCGTGCTGATCGGCCAGTCCATCGGTCAGCATCTGCAACTGCTGCAACGCGTGCAAAAGAATCTGGAAGGCCGCGACACCGGCGGCCGCGGCTTGCAGACCTTTGACCTGCGCATTGGCGTGCATGCGGTCACGGCCGTGGAATCGGCCCTGCTGGACCTGCTGGGCCAGCACCTGGGCGTGCCCGTGGCAGCCTTGCTCGGCGAAGGCCAGCAGCGCGATCGCGTGGAAATGCTGGGCTATCTGTTCTTTGTCGGCCCTTCGGACAAGACCCGCCTGCCCTATGTCAAACCCGGTGAAGACCCGCTGGGCAGCGACAACTGGACCCAGGTCCGCCACATGGAAGCCATGACGCCCGAGGCCATCGTGCGCCAGGCCGAAGCCGCTTACGAACGCTACGGCTTCAACGACTTCAAGCTCAAGGGCGGCGTGCTGGCCGGCGAGCAGGAAATCGAAGCCGTCACAGCCCTGGCCAAGCGCTTCCCCGAGGCCCGTGTCACGCTCGACCCCAATGGCGGTTGGCTGCTCAAGGACGCCATCCGCCTGATGCGCGACATGCACGGCGTGCTGGCCTATGCCGAAGACCCTTGCGGTGCCGAAAACGGCTTCTCGGGTCGCGAAGTCATGGCGGAATTCCGCCGCGCCACCGGCCTGCCCACGGCCACCAATATGGTCGCCACCGACTGGCGCCAGATGGTGCACGCGCTGTCGCTGCAGTCCGTGGACATCCCGCTGGCCGACCCGCATTTCTGGACCATGGCCGGTTCCGTGCGAGTGGGCCAGACCTGCCGTGACTGGGGCCTGACCTGGGGCTCGCACTCCAACAACCACTTCGACATTTCGCTGGCCATGTTCACCCATGTGGCGGCTGCCGTACCCGGCAAGGTCACGGCCATAGATACGCACTGGATCTGGCAGGACGGCCAGTATCTGACCCAGAACCCGCTGCAGATCAAGGGCGGCTTTGTGGAAGTGCCCAAAACGCCAGGCCTGGGCGTGACCGTGGACCGCGCCGCCTTGCAGCGCGCCAACGCCCTGTACCTGGAGCACGGCCTGGGCGCCCGCGACGATGCCATCGCCATGCAGTACCTAATTCCCGACTGGAAGTTCGACAACAAGCGGCCTTGCATGGTGAGGTGATGCCTCCCCCCTGTGGCGCTGCGCGCCTTCCCCCCAAGGGGACGACGCCATCGCTGCGGGGCAGCGCGGCCGGCGTAGGCCCTTGCCCGGCGTCTCTGGCATGGAGCGCGCCGGTGGTTAGAGCCCTGCACTGATCGGAATCACGCGCTTTGGCGCCCCCTTTTTCTTACGGAGAACTCTATGTCCCGCTACGACAACCTGATCAACGGCCAATGGGTCGAAGGCAAAAGCTACGCCCCCAACACCAACCCCAGCGATCTGTCCGATGTGATCGGCGACTATGCCCAGGGCGATGCATCCGATGTGGAAGCCGCCGTGGCCGCAGCTACGGCCGCCTTTCCGGCCTGGAGCGGGTCAGGCATCCAGGCGCGTTCCGACGCGCTGGACAAGATCGGCAGCGAGATCCTGGCCCGCAAGGAAGAGCTGGGCGATCTGCTGGCCCGCGAGGAAGGCAAGACCCGCGCCGAAGGCATTGGCGAGGTGGCCCGTGCCGGCCAGATTTTCAAATTCTTTGCCGGCGAATGCCTGCGCCTGGCCGGCGAGTCCCTGCCTTCCGTGCGCCCCGGCATTGGCGTGGAGATCACCCGCGAACCCATTGGCGTGGTCGGCCTGATCACGCCCTGGAACTTTCCCATTGCCATTCCCGCCTGGAAGATCGCCCCGGCCCTGTCCTTTGGCAACTGCGTGGTCTTGAAGCCTGCCGATCTGGTGCCCGGCAGCGCCTGGGCTCTGGCCGACATCATCCACCGCAGCGGCATCCCTGCCGGGGTCTTCAACCTGGTCATGGGCCGTGGCCGTGTGATTGGCGAAACCTTGGTGCAACACCCCGGCATTGCCGCCATCAGCTTTACCGGCTCGGTGGGTGTGGGCCGTGGCATTGCAGCGGCCTGCGTGGCATCGGGCAAGAAAGTGCAGCTGGAGATGGGCGGCAAGAACCCGCAAGTGGTGCTGGACGATGCCGATCTGGCGCAAGCCGTGGAGCTGTCGGCGCAAAGCTGCTTTTACTCCACCGGCCAGCGCTGCACGGCCTCCAGCCGCCTGATAGTGACCGACAAGATCTACCCAGCCTTTGTTGAAGCACTGCAGGCCCGCATGGCCAAAATCAAGGTCGGTGATGCGCGTGCTGCAGGCACCGACATCGGCCCCGTGGTCAGCCAGGCCCAGCTGGAGCAAGACCTGAGCTATGTGGAAATTGCCAAGACCGAAGGCGCCCGGCTCGCCTCGGGAGGCGGCCGCGTGGCCTGCCACACCGGCAGCGGCAAGGAGGGCTTCTTCATGCAGCCTGCGCTGCTGGTGGACACCGAAGCCGGCATGCGCATCAACCGCGAGGAGGTCTTCGGCCCCGTGGCCAGCGTGATCCGCGTCAGCGGCTATGAAGAAGCCCTGGCCGTGGCCAACGACACCGAGTTCGGCCTGTCCGCCGGCATTGCCACCACCAGCCTCAAGTACGCCACCCACTTCAAGCGCCACAGCCAGGCCGGCATGGTGATGGTCAACCTGCCCACGGCTGGCGTGGACTATCACGTGCCGTTTGGCGGCCGCAAGGGCTCGAGCTACGGCCCACGTGAGCAGGGCCGCTATGCCCAGGAGTTCTACACCACGGTGAAGACGGCCTACACCCTGGCCTGATTCGACATAGTTGCTGCTTCTCTTTTACCGGGCCTTGAGCCCGGCTTTTTTAGTCCATCCGCAAAAGCTACGCTTACGGAAACGTCTATTGCTTGGGACTCCGTTTGGACTCGGCCGCCGCCTCACCTGGGCGATGCAGCAGTTCCAGAAAGCGTTGCGCAGCACGACTGATGGGACGGTCCTTTCGCACCAGGCTGCCATACGCTTCCAGTTTCCGTCGCATCCGGTAGGGAAGAATATGCAACATGCCATGTGCGGCATTGATTTCGGCCACCGTCTGAGGGATCACGCCCACCATATCGGAGCTTCGCACCAGATTCATCGTGGTCAGGATGGATCCCGTCTCGATCAGCCCTCTTGGCAAGGGAATGCAGTTCTCTCTGAACTCCTGCTCAATCAAGGCGCGCATAGGGCTGCCCGGGGGCTGCAACACCCAGCCATAGGCCTGCAGGGCTTGAAAGCTGATTGGCTGCTCCCCCAATAGCGGATGCTCATTGCCGACGATGACTGCCAGACTCTCGTCATCGATCACACGGAAGCTGCAATCCTCTCCCGCAGCCGTCGTCATGCGCCCCAGTACCACCTCCAGCACCCCTTCCTGCAGCTGAGCCAGCAAGCGATCGCTGGTATCCACCGCAACCTCCACCTCCAGCAGCGGCAGCTCTTTCTTAAGTTGCAGCAAAGCCTGGGTAAGCCGCCCCGGCGATGCGGCCATGATGCTGCCGATCACCAGACGCCCGGCACTTCCATGACGCAGCTCACCCAACTCACGGTTCAGCGCCTCGATGTTGCCGCGCAGCGAGCGAAAGTAGGCCAAGACCCGCTCGCCGGCCTCATTGCGTTGCAAGCGGCGCCCTACCCGCTCAAACAAAGGCTGCCCCAGCGCATCTTCCAGCTCATGCAGCATTTTGGTGGCCGCAGGCTGCGTCAATCCCAGCTCGGCTGCAGCGGCGCGCAGCGTCTGCCGCTCCTCAATCGCCAGCATCAAAGCCACCTGACGCATGCGCAAGCGGTTCAGCAGCTGAGGCGTGTTGTTCTGCTTGTCTATTGAACCCATGGCCGTATTTTCTGATTCCTTCAGGTTATCGATTTATCAATAACTTTCAATTTACGTATATCAGAGCTCTCCCTAGGATCGGGGGGCGATGAGATAAGAAACACCGGAGACAACCATGTATAGACGCCATCTACTTTCAGCCGCCTTGTGCGCTTCTGTCCTGCTTTCCTGGCACGCACATGCCCAAGACCCCAGCAACTGGCCCACCAAACCCGTGCGCATGCTGGTAGGTTCGGCCCCAGGCGGCGGTACCGACGCCATGGCGCGCGCCGTGGCTGACCGGCTGGCACCACTGCTCAAGCAACCTGTCCTGGTAGAAAACCGCCCCGGTGTCTCCAACACCATGGCCGTGGATGTCACGGCCAAATCAACCGACGGCCACACCATGGTGATGGGCGTGGTGACCGCCCATGCCATCGCACCCCACTTGCTTAAGCTGGGCTATGACAACAACAAGGATTTGGTACCAGTGGCCTTTGTCGGCTCTGTACCCAACGTGCTGATCGTCGGCAACTCTGTCTCCGCAAACTCGCTAACAGAGCTCGTCAGCATGGCCAAGAAAAAGCCCAGCCAGATCAACTTTGCCAGCAGCGGTACCGGCAGCACCCAGCACATTGCCGCCGAGATGTTCAAAGATGCCGCGGGCATCAACATCACCCATGTGCCTTACAAAGGCAGCTCCGCAGCACTGGTCGATCTGGTCAGCGGTCAAGTGCAGATGAGTTTTGACACCATGCCTTCTGTCATCGGCCAGATCAAGACCGGCAAGCTGCGGGCGCTGGCTGTCACCTCCCCTCAGCGCAATGCCCAACTACCCCAGGTTCCCACCATGGCCGAAGCAGGCCTGCCCAATGTGGAAATCAGCGCCTGGTATGGCATCTACATGCCGGCCTCCACACCCAAGGCGGTGCAGCAAAAAGTGCATGACGAAGTCAACAAGGTCATCGCCATGCCCGAAACCAAAACCCGCCTGGAAGCCGTGGGCGCCGAACTGCGTCCCATGACCCAAGCGGACTTCGCCACCTACCATCTCGCCGAATACAAACGCTTCGGCGACATCATTCGCAAGAACAATATCAAGCTGGACTGAATCATGGCTACCGATTCTCTTCCCGTCGTCGCCCTCACCCTCGGAGATCCTGCGGGGATCGGGCCCGAACTCATCGCACGCTTGCTGGCAAAGCCCGAGGCCGCACAGCAAGCCAACCTGGTGCTCATCGGTGACCCCTGGCTGTGGGAGCAAGGCCAGCGCATTGCCGGCGTACAGGTTGCCACCGTTCCCGCGCAGAATCTGGCCAAGGTGCGCCACCGCAGCAGCGCCAATCTGCCTGCCTTCATCGCCATGGAGACGGTCTCGTCCACCGATGTGATGCAAGGTCAAGTCGGTGCTGTGGGCGGGAAGTCGGTGCTGCAGGTGCTTAATCGATGCATGGATGCGGCGCTGGTGGGCGACATCGATGCCATCTGCTTTGCCCCGTTGAACAAGCAAGCCATGAAGCTGGGCGGCCTGCGCCATGAGGATGAGTTGCATCACTTTGCCGAGTACCTGGGGGCACAAGGCTACTTCTGCGAATTCAACACCTTGGGCGATTTGTGGACCTCGCGCATCTCATCTCATGTGCCGCTCAAGGATGTCGCCAGCTATCTCAGTGTGGAGCGGATCACCCAGGCGGCCGAGCTGATCTACAAGGCCTTGCGTGCCAGCGGCTTTGCGGCACCCAAGGTCGCCATTGCGGGCTTCAATCCGCATAACGGCGATGGAGGCACCTGCGGCCGCGAGGAGATCGACATCATCGCCCCTGCCGTGCAGTCCTTGCAGGCTCGTGAATGGCCCAGCGATACGCCGTTTCACGGCCCGTTTCCGGCCGACACCATTTTTCTGAAAGCCCTGGCCGGCGAGTACCAGGCCATCGTGACCATGTACCACGACCAAGGCCAGATCGCGATCAAGCTGCTGGGCTTTTCGCGCGGTGTCACGGTGCAGGGCGGTCTGCCCATTCCCATCACGACACCGGCTCACGGCACGGCCTACGACATTGCCGGCCAGGGCCGCGCCAATGTGGAGGCTACCTGGCAGGCGCTGCAGATTGCGACCCGCATGGGCACCGCCCACCGCAGCAAACAACAGGCCACTGCCTGACCGACTCCCGCAGGTGGCTGCCGTCACCTGTCTTGTTCACGCTTTTTTGTAGAGGTCTTTATGAAGATCAAGTCTGTCCGCGCCCGTGTCTTCCAGTGGAAGGGCAAAACCGTTCCGCCCCAGGGCAACTTCTGCTCCAACGCCATGGATCTGGTGTATTCCAACACCGAGTCCATGAGCACCTTCCGCTTTCACTCCTGGACGGTGGTGGAGATCGAAACCGATGACGGCATCGTCGGCATCGGCAATGTGGCGCTAGCACCGAAAATCGCCAAGGCCATCATCGACGAATACCTGGCGCCGCTGGTCATCGGTCAGGACCCCTGGGACTATGAATACCTGTGGCAACGCATGTATCGCGCCACCCATGCCTGGGGCCGCAAAGGCGTGACCATGGCCGCCATCTCGGCCGTGGATCTGGCCATCTGGGACATTCTGGGCAAGAGCGTGAACAAGCCGGTGTTCAAGCTGCTGGGCGGTCGCACCAAGGAAAAGATTCCCTGCTACTACAGCAAGCTCTACCGCACCGACCTGAAAGAGATGCAGGACGAGGCCCAGAAATTTCTGGACCAGGGCTTCACCGCTTTCAAGATGCGCTTCGGCTACGGCCCGGCCCATCTGCAGCACGGCGTGAAGGAGAACCTCAAGTCGGTCGAAGCCATCCGTGAAGTGATCGGCTATGACAACGATTTGATGTTGGAGTGCTACATGGGCTGGAACCTGGAGTACGCCAAGCGCATGCTGCCCAAGCTGGCCAAGTTTGAGCCCCGTTGGCTGGAAGAGCCGGTGATTGCCGACGATATCGATGGCTACGCCGAACTGAACAATATGAACATCATCCCGATCTCGGGCGGCGAGCATGAATTCAGCCTTTACGGCTTCAAACAACTGCTCGACAAGAAGGCGGTCAGCGTCGTGCAGTACGACACCAACCGCGTGGGCGGCATCACGGCCGCACACAAGATCAATGCGCTGTGCGAGGCCTATTCCGTGCCCGTGATTCCTCACGCCGGCCAGATGCACAACTACCACCTGACCATGAGCACGATTGCCTCGCCCATGGCCGAGTACTTTCCCATCTTCGACGTGGAGGTGGGCAACGAGCTGTTCTGGTACATCTTTGATGGTGAACCGATTGCCGACAACGGCTTCCTGCAACTCAGGGACGATGTCCCGGGTCTGGGCCTTTCGCTCAAGACCGAGTACCTCGACCAGTTCGACATCATCGAGTAAGGAGCCGCACCATGCCCGGACTTTCCAATCCCCGCTATCGCGGCATTTACCCCGTCGTTCCCACTACCTTCCACGAGGACGGCACGCTGGACCTGATCAGCCAACGTCGCTGCGTGGACTTCATGATTGACTCCGGCGTGGACGGCCTGTGCGTTCTGGCCAACTATTCCGAGCAGTTCCTGCTCGGAGATGAGGAGCGTGAAACCCTCACCCGCCTCGTGCTGGAGCATGTGGCGGGGCGCGTTCCGGTGATCGTCACCACCACCCACACCAGCACTGCCATCTGCGCCGCACGCAGCCGCCGTGCGCAGGATATGGGTGCGGCCATGGTGATGGTGATGCCGCCCTATCACGGTGCCACCTTCCGCTTCGGAGAGCCACAGGTCCATGCCTTCTACCAGGGCGTATCCGATGCCATCGACATTCCCATCATGATCCAGGATGCTCCGGCCGCCGGCACGCCGCTGCCACCCGCCTTTCTGGCCAAAATGGCCAAAGAGATAGAGCAGGTCAGCTACTTCAAGATGGAAACCGCCGGTGCAGCCAACAAGCTGCGCGAGCTGATTGCCCTGGGCGGCGAAGCCATCGAAGGCCCCTGGGATGGCGAAGAAGGCATCACCTTGCTGGCCGACCTGGAGGCCGGTGCCACGGGCGCCATGACTGGCGGCGGCTTTGCCGACGGCATTCGCCCCATCATCGAAGCCCACCGCAACGGCGACAAGGACAAGGCTTTCGAGCAATACCAGCGCTGGCTGCCGCTGATCAATCACGAAAACCGTCAGGCCGGATTTCTGGCCGCCAAAGCGCTGATGAAAGAAGGTGGCGTGATTGCTTGCGAAGCACCGCGTGCACCCTGGCCTGCACTGCACCCCGAGGTGCGCCGACAACTCATCGCCATTGCGCGCCGACTCGACCCTCTGGTTCTGTGCTGGGCGCGTTAAAAGGGCTGTGATGTCTCGTTTTGACAATCTGATTGCCGGCCAATGGACGGCTGGCAAAAGCTACGCCCCCAACCTCAACCCCAGCGATCTGTCCGATGTCATCGGCGAATACGCCCAGGGCGATGCCAGTGATGTGGAAGCGGCCGTGGCCGCTGCCACGGCCGCTTTCCCGGCCTGGTCCACATCGGGCATCCAGGCCCGTTCCGACGTGCTGGACAAGATCGGCAGCGAGATTCTGGCCCGCAAGGAAGAGCTGGGCGATCTGCTGGCCCGCGAGGAAGGCAAAACCCGCGCCGAAGGCATTGGCGAAGTGGCCCGTGCCGGCCAGATTTTCAAATTCTTTGCCGGCGAATGCCTGCGCCTGGCCGGCGAGTCCCTGCCTTCCGTACGTCCCGGCATTGGCGTGGAGATCACCCGCGAGCCCATTGGCGTGGTCGGCCTGATCACGCCCTGGAACTTTCCCATTGCCATTCCCGCCTGGAAAATCGCGCCGGCCCTGGCCTTCGGCAACTGCGTGGTCTTGAAGCCTGCCGATATGGTGCCCGGCAGCGCCTGGGCCCTGGCCGATATCATTCAGCGCAGCGGCATCCCTGTCGGGGTCTTCAACCTGGTCATGGGCCGTGGCCGCGTGATCGGCGAAGCCCTGGTGCAGCACCCAGGCATTGCCGCCATCAGCTTCACCGGCTCGGTGGGTGTGGGCCGTGGCATTGCGGCGGCCTGCGTGGCATCGGGCAAGAAAGTGCAACTGGAGATGGGCGGCAAGAACCCACAAGTGGTGCTGGATGATGCCGATCTGGCACAAGCCGTGGAGCTGTCCGCACAAAGCTGCTTTTACTCCACCGGCCAGCGCTGCACGGCGTCCAGTCGCCTGATCGTCACCGACAAGATCTATCCGGCCTTTGTCGAAGCGCTGCAGGCGCGCATGGCAAAAATCAAGGTCGGTGATGCGCGTGCTGCAGGCACCGACATCGGCCCCGTGGTCAGCCAGGCCCAGCTGGAGCAAGACCTGAGCTATGTGGAAATCGCCAAGGCCGAAGGCGCAGTGCTCGCCTCGGGCGGCGGCCGCGTGGCCTGCCACACCGGCAGCGGAAAGCAAGGCTTCTTCATGCAGCCGGCCTTGCTGGTGGACACCGAAGCTGGCATGCGCATCAACCGCGAAGAAGTCTTCGGCCCCGTGGCCAGCGTGATCCGCGTCAGCGGCTACGAGGAGGCACTGGCCGTGGCCAACGACACCGAGTTCGGCCTGTCGGCCGGCATTGCCACCACCAGCCTCAAGTACGCCACCCACTTCAAGCGCCACAGCCAGGCCGGCATGGTGATGGTCAACCTGCCCACGGCAGGCGTGGACTATCACGTGCCGTTTGGCGGACGCAAGGGTTCGAGCTACGGCCCGCGCGAACAAGGGCGCTATGCCCAGGAGTTCTACACCACGGTCAAGACGGCCTACACCCTGGCCTGAGGCTTGCACCATGCAAAAAGGCACAGCCTCCAGGCTTGGAGGCTGTGCCTTTTTCTGTCTGAATCGGCCAGCTCGAAGGCGGCTCCCAGCCGGTGGGGCTATCAGCCTTAACCCGCCATGGCCCGAATGCGTGCCTCACGCTGTGCCGGCGTTTCATTGAGCAGCTCCCTGATGACTTCCTGGCGTGTTTTTCCAGAGCCCATGGCCGCAGGCGCCTGCATCTGGTAGTTGCCGTCACCGTAGTTCAGCAGACCTTGGCGCAGGGCGGTCTCAGTCTCCGCCCGGACCTGAGCGCGGGTCTTCTGGCTGATGAAATGCTGTGGATGCACCACGACGCCCTTTTCGGTTGTGGTCGCGTGCTCATAGGCCGCTGAAGCCATGCCAGGCAGACCCAGAGCCACAACTGCGGCAGCGTTGGCAAGCAGCAAAGAGATGGACAGATGACGTTGGGACATGGTGCGACCTCCTGATTGAAGTTGATGAAACCTAGCTCTCTCATGCCTTGGCAGGTGAGGAGTAGATGGCTTCATCCTAGAAAGCCGACCCCAACAGAATCAGGACAGCACGGTGATATTCCTGTCATCTTTCATGGCGCAGGCAAGTGCTCGGCCCGGGCATAAAAAAGGCAGCGCCCCTTGAAGAGAAAGCGCTGCCTTTGGTCTGATTTTTAGGCCTTATCGGCCACAGATGCATACTGGATATGCGTCAGCAGCTCCTGTTTTAGAAGAACAGCATGCGTACCCAGGGCGCGGCCAGCACGTTCAGCGCGCCGGCAATCATCATCACCAGCGAGGCCATCACGGCCTGCACCTCGCCGGCCTGGCGGGCACGTGCCACGCCGCTGCCGTGGGCGGCGCCGCCCCAGCTGGCACCGGTGGCCAGTTTGCTGCGGATACGGGGCAGAAAACGCAGCACGGTCTGGCCCAGCAGCATGGCGCTGACGCCGGTGAGCAGCACAAACAGGGCCGCCAGATCGGTGGGGCCGCCCAGCACTTTTTCGGCCTCGATGGCAAACGGTGTGGTGATGGAACGCACGGCCAAGCCTTTTTGCAGCTCCTGCGACAGGCCCAATTCATGGGCCAGCAACAAGGTGCTAGCTATTGAGACCACACTGGCCACGATGACGCCGGTGGCAATCGACATCCAGTGCTTGCGCAGCAGGCTGCGATGCTCATAAAGCGGAAGCGCAAAGGCCACGGTGGTCGGCCCCAGCAGCCAGACCAGCCAATGGGTCTGGGCATAGTATTGCGGAAAGCTCACCTGGGTCAGCAGGGCCAGGCCGATCAAGACCGCTGGCGTGGCGATGATGGGCATGAGCAGCACATGGGGGTGCTGGCGGTACAGGCGCTTGTTGAGCGCATAACAGGCCAGCGTTGCCACCAAGGCCAGCACGCCTATGACATCATTGGAGAACATGCTCTTCAAGCCTTGCCGCCCGCATACAGACGGCGGCTGAATTTGCGCCGCGCCAGCCATAGCTCCAGCCGGTAGACCCGGTCTACCGCTAGCGCCGTCACGGCCATCACGCAAGCGGTGCTGGCCACGATGACGGCCAGAATGCGCAGACCCTGGTGGCGGATCAAATCGGGGTATTCGGTCACCACCAGCATGGCCGGCACAAAGAACAGCAGCATCTCGGCCATCAGCCAGTTGGTGCCGCCTTGCAGCCATTGCCGCTTGATCAGCCCCGAGAACAGACCCAGGGCCAGCAGCGCAAAACCCATCAGCCCAGCGGGCATGCTCCAGCCAAAGTGCTGACGCAGCACATCCATGACGATCCAAATGGCGCTGAGCACCGCAATCTGGGCCACCACTTTGACTTTGGGCAGCAGGCTGGGCAGACGCAGTACCGGGATTTGAGAAAACGAGGACATGCTGCAATCCTAGGGTTTTTACTCATATTCGTAAAATGAATTATTCTCATTTTTTCGATGCACAAAAGGCATTCCCATGGACTTGCGGGCGCTGCGCTACTTTGTCGAGGTGGTGCGCCAGAACGGCTTCACCCGTGCCGCCGAGGTCTTGCATGTGACCCAGCCCACCATCAGCAAGATGGTCAGATCGCTGGAAGAAGAGCTGGGCGGCCCGCTGTTGCTGCGCGAAGGGCGCGGCGTGCAGCTGACCGATGCGGGCCGGGTGGTGTTCGAGCGCGGCGTGACGCTGCTTGAGCAGGCCCAGTTGCTGCGCCAGGAAGTGGCCGAGGTGGATGGCATTGCGCGCGGCGAGCTGTCGGTAGGCATCATGCCCACGGCGGGCCACTATATGGCGCCGGTGATTGCGCTGTTCCAGCAACGTCACCCCGGCGTGCGTCTGCATGTGGACGAGCAAGGTGCCCGCGCCCAGCGCCAGCGCGTGCTTGACGGCTCGCTGGACATGGCCCTGGGCCTGCTCGATACCGCCGATACCGATACCGGGCTGCAAAGCTATACCTTCGCCCGCCAGAAAACCCGCGTGGCCCTGGCCGCCCATCGGGTCGGCAACGCTGAGCAGCCTTTGCGCTGGCAGGATTTGCGCGAGCTGCCCTTTGTGCTCTACACCAGCGACTTCGCCCTGCACAACGCCGTGCAGCAGCAGTGCGCGGCCGCTGGCTTCGAGCCCCGGGTACAGCTGCAGACACGCTACTGGGATTTCATCGGCGATCTGGTGGCCCAGGATGTGGGCGTGGCCGTGATGTTCGAACATGTGATCGCCAAGTTCGACCCGCAGCGCGTGGCCAGCCGTCCGCTGACCGAGCCGGAGCTGGCCTGGGATGTGGTACTGCTATGGCGCGCAGGCCATATGTCGCGGGCGGCGCGGGCCTGGCTGGACTGCGTGCGCGAGATCTATCCTCAGCCGCTACAGGGCGCCACCTTGCTCGACTATCAAAATATATAGCTGTTTGCGCTTACCTCATATGGGCTACAGCCTGTTTGACGCCAATTCTGTTCCTCGGGCACAGCTTTGGCTCAGGCGCTAAGCTCGCGGCATGCCACGTCCAACCCCGCCCAGCCGCACCTTCAGCCGCTCATCCAACCCGCGTAGCAGCGTCGTGCGCCAGAGCGCGCCCCGTCCCGAAGTACCCAGACTGCTGTGCTTTCACAAGCCCTATGGAGTGCTCAGCCAGTTCACGCCCGAGGGCAAATGGCAAGGCCTGAAAGACTGGATTGATGTGCCCGGCGTGTATGTGGCGGGCCGGCTGGACGCCGACAGCGAAGGCCTGCTGCTGCTGACCAATGACGGCCAGTTGCAGGCCCGCATTGCCGATCCGCGCCACAAGATGGAGAAGACTTACTGGGTGCAGGTGGAAGGCGTGCCCGACGCTGCCGCGCTGCAGCGCCTGCGCGATGGCGTGCAGCTCAACGACGGCCTGACCTTGCCCGCCAAGGCCCGCCTGCTCGATCCCCAGCCTCTGATGGCCGCGCGCAAGCCGCCGATCCGCGTGCGCCAGAACATTCCCGACAGCTGGATTGAGCTGATCATCCGTGAAGGCAAGAACCGCCAGGTGCGCCGCATGACGGCCGCCGTGGGCCACCCCACACTGCGCCTGGTACGAATGGCGATTGGCCCCTACACGATTGAAGGACTGGAGCCGGGGCAGTGGGTGGATGCGCTGCCGGATAGTGGCTCGGCCAGCGGCGCTTAACGCAAGGTATCGAGCTGCTGCAACGCGTCCTCGTCTTCAGGCAGGAGCGCGGCATGCCAGCGCGGCAGGCTCAGCCAGGGGCGAAAGCGGCGCCAGCCTATCTGCACCTCCTGCAGATTGCCCTGCAGCAAAGGCAGGACGGCTTCCAACTCGGACTGGCGGCTCTGTACACAGCCGCGCAGCGATGACATGGCTTGCTGGCCGCGGCCGAAAAAGCGCTGCCTGCCCAGCCATTCCGGTGACGGCAGGCATTGGGCGTAGGCCAGCTGCAAGCTACCGGCCTCGGCCCCTTCCACCACGGAAACCAGAGCCTGCAGATGCACATTGAGCTGCTCCTGCGGCATCAGCCCCGCCAGCTGCAGTTCCAGCGCATCCTCATGAAAACGATAGCGCGCAGGCAAGGCGGCGCTCAGGGTATAGCTGCTGCCGCTGCGCGAACTGGCACGGTGGTTCAAGATGCGGCTGCCCTGCTCCAGCACGGGCCGGACCAGCTGCAGCGCGGCGCGCTGGTGCTCGGCATCGTTGCGTTTGAGGGGAATGCGCAGCTGCGTGCTGTCATAGCCGCGCCACTCCTCGCGCCAGACCATCCAGCCAGCGGTATGGGGGGCAAAAAAGATCAGCACGATCACCACGAGCATGGGCACAATGCCCGCCGCCAGCGACCAGCCCGCCTTGATATCGGCCGCAGCCTGCGCATCCTTGCCCAGGCTGAGCAGATTGCCTGACAGCTTGATCAGCGCTGCAAAGCTGATGACCAGCGCGATGCCGGCACCCAGCGAGAGTTGCTCGGGCGAGAACATGCGCTGCGGCAGCTGGACCAGGGTGGCCAGCATGGCGACACAGCCCAGCAGCACCACTAGGGTCGAGAGCACATAAAACAGGGCCGGATGCTTCTGAGCCTCCTGCTGAGTATCCAGCGCCGGGTTCAGCTCCAGAGCATGCTGCAACTGCCTTCTGCGCCACCAGCGCAACGGCAGCCAAAGCAAGGCGCTTGCCAGCAGACCGACCAGGATGGATATCAGCACCGCCGAAAACGCCCAAAGAAACACTAAACCCATCAACACCATCATCAAGCCGACCAGCCACATCATCCCTCGTCACTCCCTATGTCATTGATAGCAGCTGGCGATTGGCGCATGCTGGCTACCGCCTGGTTTTACCTTAAAAAGAAAACGCGCTTGCTGCACAGGCAGACAAGCGCGTGGAGAGGAGTGAAAGTGCTTTAAGCGCAGGTCTTGTTGTTGGCGCCGTGCATGCCTGCGGCCTTGGCTTCGGCTTCCGTCATGTATTTGCCGTTCTTGGTCGTGCCATAAAAGCGACTGCCCTGGCAGTGGTAAATCTTGCTGTCCTCATTGGCCCAGACCTTGCCGGCACCGCCGCCTGCTGCAGCCGTTTTTGCCGTCTTGGCCGCTGGTGCCGGCGTCGCGGCGGCTGCGGGTTTTCCGGTCGCTGCAGGTGCCGATGCCGGTGCGGCCTTGGTCGCTGGCATGGCCGCGGCTGCAGGCGGCGTCTTGGCGGCAGGCGCGGGGGCCGTCTTGGCTGCCGGTGCGGTAGCGGGCGCCGCCTGTGTCTGGGCGAAGCTGGTCAAGGAACTGCCCATCAAGGCTGCAGCCAGCCACAAAGTCCATGTGTTGCGCATCAATGCACTCCCGGTTTGGTGGAACGCCGCGCCAGACCTGACGCGGCCGCTGCCATGCTGCGCCAGCCGACGTCAATTCGCAAGAGTGCCAGCGTCAAAAAGTGTCCGACAGCGTGGGGTAGAGCTGTTGCATCACCGCCTGCAACCCGCGCTCCAACAGCTGCTCCACATCGGTCTGAACTGCGCCGACATCGGCCGACGCATCGGCTGCACGCAAGCTGTCCCACAGCTGTGACCATTCCTCGCCTTGCGCCAGCATGGCGGTCTGCACGGCCTCGCTCCATTGCTGCGGCGCCGCAGGGCTGGTGTAGCGGCCACGGCCACGCCCGAAGTGGGAGATGAGCAGATACTTGAGCAGCACCTGGGCTGCCAAGGCGTTCAGATAGTCGCTCGAGAGCTGAAAAGTCTGCGCCTGCTGGTCAAACATCTTGTTCGCACCCCAGGCCGCGCCCGCAAACGTGGCCGCCCCCACCAGCGCCCCCAGCAAGGCACCCGCGCCCAGCGTGAGGCCGCCGGCCACCAGATCCGCCCCCAGGCCGGTGGCGGCACCCGCCGTCAGCGCCCCCCAGAGGCTGGCGGCCTGGGGATCGAGCGGCGTGCTCACCTTGAGCTGGCTTTGCAACTGCTCTTCGATCTGGCTGGCGGCCTTACCGTCCAGCTGGTGGATCTCCAGCAAGCGCTGCGTGGTTTGCATATCGGCCTGGTGCAGCGTCTGCATCAACCGCTGCACGGCGGCCCTGGCCTGCGGCTCCAGGGCCTCGGTCTCTCCCTTGTTCTTGCCCAGCTTGGCGGCGAGGCTGCTCAGGCCGTGCCAGGCACGCGCCAGCAGCTTGCCCTGGGCCGGGTCCATGCGCTCCTGCAAGCGGGCCGAGGCGACCAATTGCTCGGCCATGGCCCGCAGGCTTTGCGCCTGCCGCTGCGCCTGACGCTGGGCACGCTCTTGCAGCAGGCGCTCGTATGCGGCCTGCTTGGCCTGCGGCAGCAGCGGGGCAATGCTTTGCATCATCCGGCGCTCATGCCACCAGCTGCGGGTGAAGGCATCGAGCACCAGCACGTCCTGCACCGTGTCCTTGAAGGCGGCCGTAGCCTGCTTCCAGCGCTGCAGATCGTCGGCGGTCTGCTGCTGCGTGGTGTCGCTGCCGATCTGGTTGAGCAAGACGATGACGGGCTTGCCCAGCCAGCGCAGAATGCTCATCTCCGCGCTCCAGTAACCGGCATCGGCCGGGTCTTCGGCGGCGTTGACCAGATAGAGCATCACATCGGCATGATCGCGCGCGGCCAGCAGGGCGCGCTGGCTCAAAAAAAACGGTTTGTCGCGCCAGCGATCCCAGACATTGCTGAGAAACCAGCCCAGGGGATTGCCCTGCTGCCGCAGGCGCTCATACAGGCGCACGGAATCGCCAAAGCCCGGCGTATCCCACAGCCACAGCTCATCACCTTGCTGCGTTTTCTGCAGCAAATAGCGCTGCGACTGGGTGGTGACGTGGGCCCCGTCCTCGATCTCGCCCACGTCATCGGAAACCAGGGTGCGGGTCAGCGTGGTCTTGCCGATATTGGTGTGCGACAGCAGGCACCATTGAATGGTTTGCTCGGGGTCTGTGGCCAAGGCCACGGCGGTATTTTCTGTGGACATATTCAGTTTCCGGCAGCGGGGATCAGCGTGACATGCAAGCCTGCGCGGCGTACAAAGTCTTGCCACAGATGCTCGCGCTCCTGCACACGGCCGGGTGCGCCGGTGTTGCGGGCACGAAAGTCCTGCGCCCACAGCCAGACGTCCGTCTGCGCCCCCCAGTAATGCAAGACCTGGCCGAGCAGGGCACCGTGAATCTCGGCCTCGGGCGTGGCGGCCAGATTGAGCAGCAGCACTTGCTGGCCGGCACCGTCCAGCGCCTGCGGCAAAGGCGAGCCATAAGCCAGCGCAGGCAGCAGCGTCAGCTGCGCGCCGGCGCCATAGCTTTGCACCACATGGTTGCGCAACACGGCTTCGCGTTCGGGGGTGAGGTCCAGGCTGTAGGGCTGGACCAGCAGCTGCGTGGCCCGGCCCGCCCAGTCGCGCTGAAGTTTTTGAAAATACGGCTGCTGCAAAGGCAGGGCCATATGGCGCTTCATCCAGCCCAGGCGCACGCCCTGCCACAGCGCCAGCAACAAACGCGGCCCTATCACCGTAATGCACAGCAGCAAGGTATAGAGCTGCACCCAGCGCTCGCCCACCGTGGGGCGCTCCAGCCACTGGCTCAGGCCCGCAACCACCTCGGGGGTGCCGCTGGGCACCCAGCCCTGCAGTGCACGGATCTCTTCCAGACTCCAGGGGGCGGCACCTACCAGCCAGTGAACCGGGGCAAACAGAATGTTGAGGCAGGTCTGCACGGCCGCAGGCGAGAGAAACGTGCTCTCCCAGCCCACCTGATATTCACGGGTCAGCCCTGTGATCCACAGCGACGCCAGCGCTCCCAGCGCCAGCATGGCCGCGCCCAGATGCAGGCACAGCAGCCATTGCGCATGGCGCTGGCGGCGGCTGATCTGCCACCAGTTGCGCTCAAAGGTCAGTGCCAGCTTGCGCAGGCCGGTGCCGGCCGTCAGCTGTGCGCGCCTGGCAGCCAGCTTTTGCAGCCAGCCGCTGGAGGCGCTTGCCGCCTCGGCTGCATTGGCGACATGGGCCTGTGTAGGCGCCAGCGGCAGCAGCACCTCGGGCTTGCGCCTCACCAGCGCCCGCAGGCCGCCGACGATCAGCAGCCCATAGACCAGCAGATTCCACAGCACAATGCCTATCAGCGAAAGCGATAGCAGATCGACCCGGTGCGGATCTGTGATGGCATGGCCCAGATAGCCCAGCACCAGCGCCGCCGCCAGGATGCCGATAACCGCCCAGCGCGATACACCGGCCGAGCGCAGCCACAGCGCGCGGATGTCGGCAGGCAGCTGCGCATTGGCAATGATGCGTTTGGCACGCTCCTGCAGGAATGCGGCAAAGGCGGTGCTGCCCTCACCGCTCTTGCCCAGGGCATGCAGACTCTCCTGCGTGATGGCATTGCAGCGCGCGGCCGTGGGCAGACTCTCATGGGGCGCTGCAGTCTCTATGGCATGCGCAAAGACAATGTCGCGGACGGTTCTGGCTTTCATGGCCTTATTGTGTTGCAGGCCGCAGCGGACGGCCAAAAATACCAAAACAATAGCTGTAAACGCTTGTGATATATGGGCTGGCGTCCATTTCTGCTCTGACAGGCTCGGGCTTGTCTGCATCGGCAGCGCATAGCGGCTGTGATATGAAGACGGTCTCATAACCATGACACCAGGAGACAAGCAATGAGCAAAAATCCCGCGGCCATGCCGGACGCCAACGGCTTTTTCGGCCCCTACGGGGGTCAGCTGGTGCCGCCCGACCTGAAAAAGTGCATGGATGAAATCTCGCAAGCCTATGACGAGATCGTCCAGCGCCAGGATTTTCAGGACGAGCTGGCCGCCCTGTTTGCCGACTATGTAGGTCGCCCCAGCCCGATTTTTCACGCCAAGCGTCTGTCGGATCAATTGGGCGGCGCGCAGATCCACCTCAAACGCGAAGACCTGAACCACACTGGTGCGCACAAGATCAATCACTGCTTGGGCGAAGCCTTGCTGGCCAAGTTCATGGGCAAGAAAAAAGTGATTGCCGAAACCGGCGCCGGCCAGCACGGCGTGGCGCTAGCCACGGCCTGCGCTCTGGTGGGTATTCCCTGTGAGATTCACATGGGCCAGGTGGACATAGAGAAAGAGCACCCCAACGTCACCAAGATGCGCATTCTGGGCTGCACCCTGGTGCCCGTCACGCGCGGCGCCGCCACTTTGAAGGAAGCGGTGGACAGCGCCTTCGAGGTCTATCTGCAAGACCCCGTGAACACCATCTATGCCATTGGCTCGGTGGTCGGCCCCCACCCCTTTCCCATGATGGTGCGCGACTTCCAATCCATCGTGGGACGCGAGGCCCGAGAGCAGTTCCAGCACAAGCATGGCAAGCTGCCCGACCATGTGGCCGCATGCGTGGGCGGCGGCAGCAACGCCATGGGCATCTTCACGGCCTTTCTGAACGACGCATCCGTGCACCTGGTGGGCGTGGAGCCTGCAGGCGAAGGCATTGACAAGCCCGGCCGCCATGCCGCGACCCTCTCGGTGGGCAAGCCCGGCGAGATTCACGGCATGAAGTGCTATGTGCTGGAAAACGCCGACGGCACGCCCGCCGCCGTGCACAGCATTGCCTCGGGCCTGGACTACCCCGGCGTGGGCCCGCAGCACAGCTATCTGAAGGACCTGGGCCGGGTGGACTACCAATCGGTGGACGACAAGGCCTGCCTTGACGCCTTCATGACGCTGTCGCGCGTGGAAGGCATCATCCCCGCACTGGAGAGCGCCCATGCCGTGGCCTGGGCCATACGCGAGGCACCCAAGCTGAGCCGCGATCAGCACATTCTGGTCAACCTCTCGGGCCGCGGCGACAAGGACGCGGATTACGTGGCCAAAAAGCTGGGGCTGTAACCACAGCGCCGAGAGACTCGCCCAGTGCGAAAAGCGGTAGCTCGGCGCTCTTGTCACCTTCACGCCGTCCGGCAGCCGCCAGACCCGGGCGATAAACAAGCACCAGCGGGGTCAGCCATGCGCTGACGCCGCAGATTCACGCCAGTGGCATGACTTTCAACGAAGTCGGCGCTGGCGCTGCTCTTGCGCGGCCATGGGTGCTGGTGCCCCGCGCTGAAGCCTTGCAGGCGAGCGGAGCCCATGCGCAACAGTCCATGAGCTGCGTGCTCGCGCCGCCATCCTTGCTCGCCCCAAAAAACCGGGCCCGGCTCGGACGCTTGCCCTGGCATTCACCGGTCTGAGTCCGGGAAAATCTGTCTTCAAGCGGATTTTTGCAACAGCGTCATGACAAAACATGAGCGCTTGATTTTCGTTATCAGGCGTGGACTGTCCATATAATTTTGCACTTTAACCGTCGGGGTGGGAAAAGGTAGCTATCGTTGGCACGCGCGATGCTTCCGATTCGATATTTAAGGATTTGCTATGGATAGACTGGGTGAAGAATTACAAGATTTCATGAATGGAATCGCAGCCAGCGTGGCTTTGATTCGTGTGAATGAAGATGGTTTGGCCGTCAGCTCTTGCAATGAGATATTCTTCGACATGATGGGGGCCAAAAGAAACTCCATTCATCGCTATCCATTTTCTCTAGAAACAATCGTCCCCAATTATGCAAGATGAGAGCTGCGTTTAGCCGTTATTAATTGCTTGGCTGATGGTGTTTCTCATGAGTTGGAGCAGGCCTATGATTTGAAAGATGGAACGCACTGGTGGCGTTTGTCTTTGAAGCCATTCAAGAAATCAGCCAACTCCGAAACGGCCGAAGGGGTTTTTCTCACCGGAATAGAAATCACAAAAAAAATGCTGCTGATGCATGATCTTGAAGTCAGCACATCACGTTTTCGGTCGGTTGTGGATGCCGCATACGATGCCATCATCACCATCGATCAGCAGCATCACATCACCTTGTTCAATCGGGCCGCAGAAGGCTTGTTCGGTTACGACCAGGAAGAAATGCTGGACCAGCCGCTGGAAGTATTGCTTCCTCCCGCGGCCCGCGAAGGTCACCGGGGATATGTGCATCAGTTTGCGCGTTCTCCAGTGCGCTCCAGACAAATGGACGAGCGAAACCGGATTTACGGACTTCATAAAGACGGAAGCCGCATCCCGGTAGAAATCGCCATCTCTAAAATCACCGTGAATGGGCTGGTGGAATTTACCGCGATTATCAGAGACATCACGGACAAGGTGCACCTGGTTGATCTTTTGCACCGCCAGGCGGCAGTCGATGATTTAACCGGACTGCCCAATCGCCGCGAATTCAATGATGTGGCCAGGAGCTTGTTTGAGACAGAAAATCCACTCTCCATACTAATGATGGATCTGGATAACTTCAAGCTGGTTAATGACACTTATGGTCATGAAGGCGGAGATGATGTGCTGAAAGCCTTTGCGTCCATCGCCCGTGAAACCATAGGAAAAGAACATATTGTCGCCAGACTTGGCGGGGAAGAATTTGTTGCCTGCCTGATTAATACGAATAAGGAAGAGGCACTTCAAATAGCAGAAAATTTAAGAAAGAAAATCTCTGACAGAGATTTTTCCTATTCTTGGCCAGAAGACAGAGCCATCCCCTTTACCTTGAGCATAGGCGTGGCCGTGAAAGGCACCAAAGACAGAGAGATGTCAAATTTGCTCAGAAGAGCCGATGAAGGACTGTATTTGGCCAAAGAGAACGGCCGCAACCGAGTCGAGGCGATTGGCTGATCTGGCCCGAGCTCAGACGGCTGCCATTGCATAAAGCCGTCTGAGATCAGAGCAAATCAGGCTTGCAGCCTCATGGCTGCAAGAAAAATCAAGCCAGATTCGGGGCCAGATACCGGCGCAGCTCCTCGATATCCATACCGCGACGCGCAGCCATATCGGCCAGCTGGTCTTCGCCGATTTCGCCCACGTTGAAGTAGGTGGCTTCGGGGTAGCCGATGTAAAAGCCGCTGACGCTGGAAGCGGGGTTCATGGCCAGGCTTTCGGTCAGCGTCATGCCGATTTCCTCGGCCTGCAGCGTCTTGAACAGGTCCCACTTGGCCGTATGGTCGGGGCAGGCCGGATAGCCTGGCGCGGGGCGAATACCCTGGTATTGCTCCTTGATGAGTTCCTCGTTGCTGAGGTTTTCATCGGCCGCATAGCCCCACAGGTCTTTGCGCACGCGCTGGTGCAGACATTCGGCAAAAGCTTCGGCCAGGCGGTCGGCCAGGGCCTTGAACATGATGCCGCTGTAGTCGTCCAGTGCGGCTTCAAACTCCCTGTCCTTCTTCTCGGCACCGATACCGGCCGTGACGGCGAACAGACCTGCATAGTCGGCGATGCCCGATTCCTTGGTGGCCACAAAGTCAGCCAGGCAGCGGCTGGGGCGCATCACGGGCCGGCCATCCGGGCCGTCAATCGCCTGCTTTTCGGTTTGCTGGCGCATCCCGTACCAGGTCATCAGCACCTGAGTTCGCGATTCGTCGGTGTAGAACTCGATGTCATCGCCCACGCGGTTGGCGGGGAACAGGCCCATCACGCCATTGGCCTGCAGCCAGCGGCCTTCGATGATTTTCTTGAGCATGGCCTGGGCATCGGCCTGCACCTTGCGCGCTTCCACGCCGACGATTTCGTCGTCGAGGATGGCGGGATAGGCACCTGCCAGGTCCCAGGTCTGAAAGAACGGACCCCAGTCGATGAACTGGGCAATCTCGGCCAAGTCAAAGTTCTTGAACACGCGACGACCCTGGGCACGCGGTGCCACGGGCGGGTGGGCGGCAAAGTCCACGGGCGTGGCATTGGCGCGGGCCTTTTCCAAAGGCCACAGCGGCGTCTTCTTCTTGTTGGCGTGCTGGGTGCGCACCTTGTCGTAGTCGGCCTGCACTTCCTGCAGATAGGCCTCCTTGTTCTCGCCCAGCAGGCTTTGCGCCACGCTCACGCTGCGCGAGGCATCGGGCACATACAGCACCGGGCCTTCGTACTTGGGCGCAATCTTCACGGCAGTGTGCACGCGCGAGCAGGTGGCGCCGCCGATCAGCAGCGGAATTTTCTTGATGCGGAAGTAGTCATCCTTGTGCATCTCGCCGGCCACGTACTGCATCTCTTCCAGGCTGGGCGTGATCAGGCCAGACAGGCCGATGATGTCGGCACCCTCGGCCTTGGCGCGCGCAAGGATTTCGTGGCAGGGCACCATCACGCCCATGTTGATGACTTCGAAGTTGTTGCACTGCAAGACCACGGTGACGATGTTCTTGCCGATGTCGTGCACATCGCCCTTGACAGTGGCGATGACGATCTTGCCGCGGCTGCTCACGTCCATGCCAGCGGCTTCCTGCTGGCGTTTCTCTTCCTCGATATAGGGCACGAGATGGGCCACGGCCTGCTTCATCACGCGAGCCGATTTCACCACCTGGGGCAGGAACATCTTGCCGGCGCCAAACAGGTCGCCGACCACATTCATGCCGTCCATCAACGGGCCTTCGATCACGTGCAGCGGACGGCCGCCGCCCTGGATCACGATAGCTTGATAAGCCTCTTCCGTATCTTCGGTAATGAAGTCGGTGATGCCGTGCACCAGGGCGTGCGACAGGCGCTCGCCCACGGTTCTGGGGTGCTCGGGCGTGCCGCGCCACTCCAGCTTTTTGCTCTCGTCCTTGGCACCGCTCTTGGCGCTGTCGGCCACTTCCACCAGACGCTCGCCGGCGTCGGGGCGACGGTTCAGCACCACGTCTTCCACGCGCTCGCGCAGCACGGGCTCCAGATCGTCGTACACGCCGACCATGCCGGCGTTGACGATGCCCATGTCCATGCCGGCCTTGATGGCGTGGTACAGGAACACGGTGTGGATCGCTTCGCGCACCGGATCGTTGCCGCGGAAGGAGAAGCTCACATTGGATACGCCGCCAGACACCTTGGCACCCGGCAGGTTCTGCTTGATCCAGCGCGTGGCTTCGATGAAGTCCACGCCGTAGTTGTTGTGCTCTTCGATGCCGGTGGCCACGGCAAAGATATTGGGGTCGAAGATGATGTCCTCGGGGGCAAAACCCACTTCGTCCACCAGGATGCGGTAAGCACGCTCGCAGATTTCGATCTTGCGCTCGAAGGTGTCGGCCTGGCCTTTTTCGTCAAACGCCATCACCACGGCGGCAGCGCCATAGCGCTTGACTAGTTTTGCGTGCTTCTTGAACTCGTCAACGCCCTCTTTCATCGAGATGGAGTTGACGATGCCCTTGCCCTGGATGCAGCGCAGACCGGCTTCGATCACCTCCCACTTGGAGCTGTCCACCATGATGGGCACGCGGGCGATATCGGGCTCGGAGGCGATCAGGTTCAGAAAGCGCACCATGGCGGCCTTGCTGTCCAGCATGGCCTCGTCCATGTTCACGTCGATCACCTGGGCGCCGTTTTCCACCTGCTGGCGGGCCACGGCCAGCGCTTCTTCGTACTGCTCGTTGAGAATCAGGCGCGCAAAGGCCTTGGAGCCGGTGACGTTGGTGCGCTCGCCCACGTTGACGAACAGCGTGTCCTCGCCGATGAACACGGGCTCCAGGCCCGACAGGCGCATGGGGGGCACGGAAGAAATAGCAGTGGCGGGGATTGCAGCAGACATCATGCTCACCTGTGTGAAAACCAGAATCAGAAATAACAGGTGAGCGCCGTTGTTGCGAAGCAGCCGGCATCAGAGCCCAGCTGCTGACCCCAAGCCTGACGCACTGGTTGAACATCAACCAGCTAGCTGCAGCGCTCCTTGGGGCGAAGCCCTGCATTTTATGTCCATGCAGCCAATCTGCACCATGTGCACAAGTGAATGCGCCTTAAACCGTCAAGAGCCTCAATCGAACCAATGTGCCTGACTCCCTGCACCGCAGTCCGATCGCCTCGGCTTATTGCATGAAACCCGCGCTTTATCCCTAAAACGCCAACATTCGCCCGGGACATATCGTCAATGACGAACGCAGTCGTCTGGTTTCAAGCATATTCGCCTCCTCGGTCACGTTGATGCCAGATGAATGCCAGTTGCGCGCGCAAACGGCGGCGGGCATGCTGACGGGATAAAAGCATCGATCCTATCTGTCTAGGCTCTGGCGAATGGAGCCAAGCCGCCACATGCTGCGACGCCGATGCACTGTTCAACCCAGAGTACAGACTCGACCTCAGGAATCACCGCCGCCCCTTGACGGCGGGTGCCGATTGGAGAAAACGCATGCACGTCACTTTTGGCGCGTACTACACCCTTATTTTTGCCGTGCTGGTGCTGCTGCTGGGCAAGCTGATGACGCGGCACATCCGCTTTCTGCGCAACTTCAACATCCCCGAGCCCGTCTCCGGCGGGCTGGTGGTGTCAATGAGCATTTTCCTGCTCCATGAAACCACGGGCCTGACCCTGGGCTTTGAGTCCAGCCTGCAAGATGCTTTCATGCTGGTGTTTTTCTCCTCCATTGGTCTGAGCGCCAACCTCTCCAAGCTGCGCGAAGGCGGCACGGCGCTGCTGGTCTTTCTGGGGCTGATCGCCGGCTTCATCTTTGCGCAGAACGTGGTGGGCGTGGGCCTGGCCACCTTGCTGGGGCAAGACCCGCTGATGGGTCTGGTCGCAGGCTCCATCACTCTGATCGGCGGCCATGGCACGGCCGGGGCCTACGGCGCGATGCTGGAGAACGAATACGGCCTCACCGGCGCCACGGCGCTGGGCATTGCCTGTGCCACCTTCGGTCTGGTGATTGGCGGTCTGCTCGGCGGCCCGCTGGCCAAGCGGCTGATCACCAGCCGCCAGCTGGCCCAGCCTCGCACCGAGGCCCAGCAGCTCAGTGTCGATGCGCCCGCCGTGAGCGAGGGCAGCGACGTGGCCAATTTCGAATCCTCCAGCAAGGCGCCGCGCCTGATCACGGCCGATGCTGCCGTGGAAACCCTGGCGCTGTTCGCCGGCTGCCTGGCGTTTGCCGAACTCATGACCTCGCTGACCCAGGGCGTCATCAAGCTGCCCACCTTTGTCTGGGCCCTGGGCGGCGGCGTGATCATCCGCAATACGCTGGACTATGTGTTCAACATCAAGGTCTTTGACCGGGCCATCGACGTCTTCGGCAGCGCGGCCCTGTCGATTTATCTGTCCATTGCCCTGCTGTCGCTCAAGCTGTGGGAGCTGACGGATCTCGCCGCGCCGCTAATGATCATCCTGCTGGTGCAGACCCTGCTTCTGGCCTCGTATGCGGTCTTTGTGACCTTCCGCGTCATGGGCAAAGACTACGACGCCGCCGTGCTGGCCGCCGGCCACTGCGGCTTCGGCATGGGCGCCACGCCCACGGCTGTGGCCAATATGCAGGCCTTGACCAACCAGTACGGCCCCTCGCACAAGGCATTCCTGATCGTGCCGCTGGTGGGGGCCTTCTTCATCGACATCATCAACGCCTTTTTGCTGCAGGGCTTCATCAGCTGGCTGCGCTGATTCCCGTCACCGCTCCCCAACGAAAAAAGCGTGCACCTTGACAAGGCGCACGCTTTTTTTGATAGCTACCTGCGCTTGACTATCAAGCGCTGCAGCCGGATTTTTTACTTGACTCAGGCCGACAGATTCTGGGCCGAGGCAGGCAGACCGAACAGGCGGTCAAACGCCCAGTTGAAGGCAAAGGTGTAGACCATGAAGAACACCAGCAGGCCGGCTTCCATCACCGTCGCCTGCCACAGCGAGACGTCGAACCACCAGGCCATGAGCGGGATGAGGACCAGCGCCAAGCCGCCCTCAAAACCAATCGCATGCACCACGCGGCGCAGCACGGAGCGGCCCTTGACGGCCTGGCGTGCTTCCCATTTTTCAAATAGGTGGTTGAAGCTCAGGTTCCAGCAGATCGCAATCACCGATGCGGCGACGGCCATGACGCTGGAGTCGCCGGCCTTCTGGCCAATGGCCATGAAGATCAGGCTGGAGACGGCGATAGCGATCGCCTCGTACAAGGAGACATAGATGATGCGGCGCTTGGGGCCTTGCAGACCCGTGGCCTTGCCCGGCGCGGCAGGCGCGGAGGCTTTGACAGAAGCATGAACAGTGTGAGCGGCAGAAGAAGAAGCGGATGCCATCGCGGAGGCTTGTTGAGACATGGGCCGCAGTGTATGTTCTGAAAACTGAAGATAAAAGTCATCTCCTTTCAATTTTCCTGATAGATAACGCCATGCCATTCGCTGCCGACCAGGTTCCGCTGTTTCTTGCCGTGCTCGATGAAGGCTCGTTTTCCGCTGCCGCCCGCAAGCTGGGGCGCGTGCCCTCGGCCGTGAGCATGGCCGTGGCCCAGCTCGAAGCGGAGCTGGATTTGCCGCTGTTCGACCGCAGCGGGCGCGAGCCCCGGCCCACGGCCGCCGCCCGGGCGCTGGAGCCGCAGGCCCGTCTGCTGGCCGAGCAGCTGCAGCAGCTCAACTGGCAGGCCAGCGCCTTGCATCAGGGGCTGGAGGAAAGATTGACGCTGGCGATTGCGCCCGAGCTGCTCTCCACCCCCTGGACCGAGACGCTGGCCGCCCTGGTGCAGGAGTTTCCTGCCCTACCGATTGAAGTGCTGACCGCGCCGCAGACCGATGCCCTGCAGTTGCTGCACGCAGGCCGCGCCCATCTGGCCCTGGTGTTTGAACGCCCGGCCATTGACGGGCGCGAAGGCTTTCAGGAAATGGGGCGCGAGACGCTGCTGGCCGTGATGTCCCCTCAGTTCCCCCCCTGGCAGCAGGCGCGGGCCGAGCATGGCGAGCGCGCCCGGCTCAGCGTGGAACAGCTGGCAGCCACCCGCCAGGTGCTGGTGGCCAGTCGTGATCCGCAGCAGACCGACCCGCGCTTTGTGTTTGCCCGCCAGCTGTGGCGCACCGACAGCCACCAGGCCGCGCTGTCGCTGATTGGCGCGGGCATGGCCTGGGGCTGGCTGCCCAAGGGCCTGGTCGAGCCGCGCATTGCCGCCGGTCAGTTGCTGGAAATTCCCGTGCAAAACCTGAGCAATGGCACCACACTGTTCGTGGACTGGGTCTGGTCCAAGGAAAGCCCGCAAGGCCTGGCCGCCCGCCGCTTTGTGCAGTTGCTGCGCGAGCAGGGAGTGCCGCAGCGCCCGAGTTAAGCATTAAAACAGCCTGAAACCCATATCAATCAGGCGCACATAGCTAGATTATTCATAGCATCCGCTTTCATCCACCTTGTTCATGGAGCTGCGTTATGTCCACCCCCAGCCAGCCGGTACAGCCTTCGCCTTCCGCCGAGAATGTCTATCCTTTCGAGAGCAAGCACAAAACCCTGCGCAAGCTCTGGCAGCAATGGCAGCCCGGCGTGCCGCGCGACAGCCGCCAGCTGGACGCCGATGCGCCGCCCTCCGTGGAGCTGGCCGGCTTCGAGCCCGGAGCCAAGCCTTTTTCAGCCGGCCAGGGCAAGCAGCATGACAAGGACAGCGTCAGCGCGCTGGCCCGGGAACTCGATGGGCTGCAGAACATCTTCTATGCCGATCGGCGCTTCAAGCTGCTGGTCATACTGCAAGGCATGGATGCGGCCGGCAAGGACGGCACGCTGCGCGGCGTGTTCGGCCAGATGACGCCGCTGGGCGTGCACACCGTGGGCTGGAAAGCGCCTACCGATGCCGAAAAAGCCCATGACTATCTGTGGCGCATCCACCAGCAGGTGCCGGGCGCGGGCGAGATCGTGGTGTTCAACCGCAGCCAGTACGAGGATGTGCTGGTGCCCGTGGTCAACGGCTGGATCACGCCCGAGCAGCAGGCCCAGCGCTATGCCCAGATCAACGACTTCGAGCGCATGCTCAGCGAAAACGGCACCCTGGTCGTCAAGTTCATGCTGCACATCAGCAAGGACGAGCAGCGCCAGCGACTGCAAGAGCGACTGGACGACCCCTGCAAACACTGGAAGTTTGACGAAAGCGACCTCAAGGTACGTGCCCAGTGGGACGAGTATCAGCAGGCCTATGAAAAGCTGCTGGCCGCCACCCACACGCCCTGGGCGCCCTGGACCATTGTTCCCGCCGACTCCAAAACCCACCGCAATCTGATGATTGCCACCTTGCTGCGCGAGGTGCTGGGCAATCTGGAGCTCCAATACCCGGCGGGCTCTCCGGCGCTGGAGAAAATCCAGGTGAAGTGAAGCGACTTGCTATTACTTCAAAAGCTGCTGGCGCAGAGCTTGATTTGAATGCAGCGTGCTTTCGCTTCAAGATCAAGCAGTCGTTGGCGCAAGCAGCTTCTGTTTTGTGAGCAAACCGGCTTAAAACTGCCAGCCCAGCTGGCCCAGGCCCTCAAAAACAACGGCCAGGCGATCCCCAGCCTCAAGCTTCAGGCAGCCGCACCAACTGCCCGTGGTCACCACCGTGCCTGCAGGCACACTGCCGTAGCAGCGCGCCACATGCTGCAGCCAGTCCAGCAGCAACCAGGCCGGGTCACCCAGGCTGTGCGTGCCGGTAAAACGCCGGGGCGCCTCACCGTTCACGGCCACGGTGCAGACTTGCTGCGCCCAGTCCCGGCCCGCCAGCACTGAGGCAGGCAGCCATTCGCCCAGCGCCAGACCGCCATGGCATTGGCCGTCGGCCAGCAAGGCCAGGGCCGGCGCCTGCAAGCCGTCGCGCCAGCGCACATCCACCCATTCAATGGCCACGGCCACGTCATCTACCAGGGCCAGGGCGCTTTCGGGAGTCAGGGCGGCAGCTTGCTGCGCTGAAATGTCTTGCCCTATGCGCAAGGCGATTTCCGCCTCTGCACCGCGCAGATTGAATACGGTTGGCGGGGCGGCAGCGCAGGCCAGGCCTTGCTGCACGCCAGACTCGGGCAGGGGCACATGCAGCAGGGCCGTCTGGCGGTTGGCAGCGCCGGACTTCCAGTAGCGCGGGGCCCGGTCTGCAGGCCACCAGCCCAAGACGCCGGCCAGCGCCGACTGCACGGCGCGTGCATCTTCCTCGTTGCGCATCAGCGCCGCCACATCCGCGCCCAGGCTCATCTTCTCGCCCAGCTTGCGCGACCACCACAGCGCATCGGCCGTGGCATAGGCATCTTCATGCAGGGCCGGAGCCAGCTGCGCCCAATCGGGCAGCACATCCTGCACGTCCCGCAACTCGGGGGCCAAACCCATGGGCGGAGTGTTGGCAAAAGGGGCGGGGCCGCACCAGCCGTCTTGGCAATCGTTGTTTTCAGACATGCAAGCATGATGGCAAATTCCGCGCCCGGTTGCGTATTCCCCTGACAACACTGGACAGCATCGGCGGTTTTTCAGGGTTATGCGTTAAATGCATAAGACCCCAAGCAACAAGCCTTGGACAAGCCACAAAGCCCCGCGCACACTGTAGTTCCCGGACAGCGAGGCCTCACAACGGCCCGTTCCACCTCAGTCAACCAGGCCCAAATCATGCAAGCCACAGACTCTTCCGCACACGCTCTGCCTTCTTATCTGAATTCCGAGCACCTCGGCCCCTGGGGCAACTATCTGCAGCAAGTAGATCGCGTCACGCCTTATCTGGGCTCGCTCGCCCGCTGGGTCGAGACCCTCAAGCGCCCCAAGCGCATTCTGATCGTCGACGTGCCCATCGAGATGGACAACGGCACCATCGCCCACTTCGAGGGCTACCGCGTTCAGCACAATCTGAGCCGCGGCCCCGGCAAGGGTGGCGTGCGTTTCCACCAGGACGTGACGCTGTCTGAAGTCATGGCGCTGTCGGCCTGGATGTCGGTCAAGAACGCGGCCGTGAACGTGCCTTACGGCGGTGCCAAG
Source organism: Comamonas aquatilis (assembly GCF_965139575.1). NCBI lineage: Bacteria > Pseudomonadati > Pseudomonadota > Betaproteobacteria > Burkholderiales > Comamonadaceae > Comamonas > Comamonas aquatilis. Next base: position 50,919 of record NZ_CBCSIW010000009.1, read on the forward strand.
GGTGGTATTCGCGTAGATCCGCGCAAGCTCTCGACTTCCGAACTGGAACGCCTGACACGTCGCTACACCAGCGAAATCGGTCTGCTGATCGGCCCATCCAAGGACATTCCCGCACCCGACGTGAACACCAACGGCCAGATCATGGCCTGGATGATGGACACCTACTCCATGAACACCGGCGCCACCTCCACCGGCGTGGTGACAGGCAAGCCCGTCGATCTGGGCGGCTCGCTGGGCCGCGTGGAAGCGACAGGCCGCGGCGTGTTCACCGTGGGCGTGGAAGCTGCCAAGCTGACCGGCCTGCCCTTGCAAGGCGCACGCGTGGCCGTGCAAGGCTTTGGCAATGTGGGCGGTACTGCAGGCAAGCTGTTTGCTGAAGCCGGTGCCAATATCGTGGCCGTGCAAGATCATACCGGCACCATCTACAACGCCAACGGCTTGGATGTGACGGCTCTGCTGGCGCATGTGGCAGCCAATGGCGGCGTGGGCGGCTTTGCCGGTGGCGAAGCCATGGACTCCAAGGATTTCTGGGCCGTGGATTGCGAGATCCTCATCCCTGCTGCGCTGGAAAGCCAGATCACCAAGGACAATGCCGCGCAGATCAAGGCCAAGATCGTGATCGAAGGCGCCAACGGCCCCACCACGCCTGAAGCCGACGACATCCTGACCGACAAGGGCGTGCTGGTGCTGCCCGACGTGATTGCCAACGCCGGTGGCGTGACCGTGTCCTACTTCGAGTGGGTGCAGGATTTCTCCAGCTTCTTCTGGACCGAGGACGAAATCAACGCCCGCCTGGTGCGCATCATGCAAGAGGCCTTCGCTGGCATCTGGCAAGTGGCCCAGGAAAACAAGGTGTCGCTGCGTACGGCCACCTTCATCGTGGCTTGCAAGCGCATTCTGCACGCTCGCGAAATGCGCGGTCTGTACCCATAAGCATCAGCGGTGGGCGCCTGGCGCCTTCCCTTTGCAAATCGCCCCTGCTTCTTCGAAAGAGGGGCGATTTTTTTACAGCGAGGCGGCACGCCCGGATCGGCGTGGGACTTGACCACTGTGCAGTGCACAACGAAAAAAGCCTTCTGTTTCCAGAAGGCTTTTTTGATGGTTGCGCGAGAAGGATTTGAACCTCCGACCTTTGGGTTATGAGCCCAACGAGCTACCAGACTGCTCCATCGCGCGGTAATTTCTCTGACTTGGCAGCTTTATGTCGTTGCCGTGTCGATGGATGAATTGTAGCCGATATTCTCTTGTCATGCGCACTGGTTATATGAACTCATTGCTTTTATGGCTATTGGCTCTGAAATTTGTCGCCCGCCTACCAGTGGCCAGCGGCAATCTGCGCTCTGTATAGTGGCCGCTCATGGCCAAAGAAAAAACCACGTTTACCTGCAATGCCTGCGGCGGCACCTGCCCGCGCTGGCTGGGCAAATGCCCTAGCTGCGGCGCCTGGAACTCGCTGATAGAGACCGTGGCCGAATCGGCTTCGGGCGGCAAGAACCGGTTAAGCCAACCCCAGGGCTATGCAGGCCTGGCCAATGCCCAGCCCGTTACGCCGCTGTCGGCCATCGAAGCACAGGACGTGGCGCGCACGCCCAGCGGCATAGAAGAACTGGACCGGGTACTGGGCGGCGGCGTGGTGGAAGGCGGCGTGGTCTTGATTGGCGGCGACCCTGGCATAGGCAAGTCCACACTTCTTCTGCAGGCCATGGATGCATTGCACCGCATAGGCCTGCCCACGCTGTATGTGACCGGGGAAGAAAGCGGTGCCCAGGTGGCCCTGCGTTCGCGCCGCCTGGGGCTGGACAACAGCCAGGTCAATGTGCTGGCCGAGATTCAGTTGGAAAAAATCCTGGCCACGGTGGAAGCGACTCAGCCGGCCGTGGTGGTGGTCGACTCGATTCAGACCGTGTATTCGGACCAGCTATCGTCCGCACCCGGCTCGGTGGCCCAGGTACGCGAATGCGCTGCGCACCTGACGCGTGCGGCCAAGACCACGGGCATCACCATCATCCTAGTAGGCCACGTCACCAAGGACGGCGCCCTGGCCGGCCCGCGCGTGCTGGAACATATGGTGGACACGGTGCTCTACTTCGAGGGCGATACACACAGCAACTTCCGCCTGGTGCGCGCCATCAAGAACCGCTTTGGGGCGGTGAACGAGATTGGCGTCTTCGCCATGACGGAAAAAGGCCTCAAGGGCGTCACAAACCCCAGCGCCATCTTCCTCTCCCAGCACAGCGAGCCCGTGCCCGGCAGCTGCGTGCTGGTGACGCTGGAAGGCACGCGCCCTCTGTTGGTGGAAATTCAGGCACTCGTCGATCAAGGCGGCCCGCAGGCCCGCAGGCTGTCCGTGGGCCTGGACAAGGACCGGCTGGCCATGCTGCTGGCCGTGCTCAACCGCCATGCGGGTGTGGCCTGTGCCGATCAGGATGTGTTCGTCAATGCCGTGGGCGGCGTGCGCATCAATGAGCCGGCAGCTGATCTGGCCGTGATGTTGGCGATCACTTCCAGTCTGCGCGGCAAGGCTTTGCCCAAGGGTTTTATCGCCTTTGGTGAGGTAGGCTTGGCCGGCGAGGTGCGTCCGGCGCCGCGCGGTCAGGAGCGTCTGAAGGAAGCTGCAAAGTTAGGATTCACTGTCGCGGTAGTCCCCAAGGCCAATGCACCCAAGAAGGCCATTCCCGGCCTGACCATTCATGCGGTGGAGCGTGTGGACGAGGCCATGAATATCGTGAGAGGCATTGCTTGATTCTTCAAAAGGCTAGCTATCAGCGCTTGATTTGATTGAATTTCAAATAAAAAACGACTTGATCTTCAACTGTTGAAAGCGCTACCCGCTCCTGTTTTTGAATCCATCGCCCACCCACCGAGTCGGATCAAGGGGCATACGCACTGACCGCAGACTCTGACCTCTGCTTGCATAAGACAATCTCATCCATGAATTTGCGCAATATTCTGATTCCTGTGGGCCTGCTCGTTCTGGTGCTTGCGGCCCATCGGTCTGCGGGCTGGCCAGGCGTGGCCGCCGTGGCCGGCGGCATCATCATGTGGCTGCTGCTGCACTTCACGCGGCTGATGTCCGTCATGAAAAAAGCCGCCAACCGCCCCATCGGCTATGTGGGCAGCGCCGTCATGCTCAATGCCAAGCTCAAGCCCAAAGTGCCTCTGGTGCACGTGGTGGCCATGACACGCTCGCTGGGCGAGCGTCTGTCCGAAGAAGGCAAGGATCCGGAAATTTACCGCTGGACCGACGGCAGCCAGTCGCATGTGACCTGCGAATTTGTCTCGGGCCGCTTGGTGAAATGGTCGCTGCAGCGCCCTGAGCCCAAGGAGGATGCAGCCGCTTTACCCACACCGGAAACAAACGCCCAGACTCCAGGCTCTGCGACATCCTAAAATAAGGGCTTACGGAGACAAACGCCGCAGCTGAACGTTTCAGCGCTGGCGTCCGTCCGCACACAAGCCCTTAGAGGATGGTTTTATGAGCCCTGTTGTTCCCTCGATGTCCGACCGCGACGGCAAGATCTGGATGGATGGCCAGATGGTGGAATGGCGCGATGCCAAGATCCATGTGCTGACCCACACGCTGCACTACGGCTGCGGCGCATTCGAAGGCGTACGCGCCTATGAGACCGAACAGGGCACGGCCATCTTCCGCCTGCAGGATCACACCAAGCGCCTGTTCAACAGCGCCAAGATCCTGCGCATGCAGATCCCCCTCACACAAGACCAGGTCAATCAGGCCCAGGTGGACGTGGTCAAGGCCAACGGCCTGAAGTCCTGCTATCTGCGCCCACTGACCTGGATTGGCGACCGCAAGCTGGGCGTCAGCCCCAAGGGCAACACCATCCACCTGATGGTGGCCGCATGGGCCTGGGGCGCCTATCTGGGCGAAGACGGCATGGAGCGCGGCATCCGCACCAAGATCTCCAGCTTCACGCGCCACCATGTGAACATCACCATGAGCCAGGCCAAGGCGGTGAGCAACTACACCAACTCCATACTGGCCAATACCGAGGCCCTGGACGACGGCTACGACGAGGCCATCTTGCTGGACGCCTCCGGCTTTGTGTCCGAAGGCTCGGGCGAGAATATCTTTGTCATCAAGGACGGCGTGGTCTACACACCCGATCTGTCGGCCGGGGCCCTGAACGGCATCACCCGCAACACCGTGATGCACATTTGCGAAGACCTGGGCCTGGAAGTGGTGCAAAAGCGCATCACCCGCGATGAGCTGTATATCTGTGACGAGCTGTTCTTCACCGGCACTGCCGCCGAAGTGACCCCCATCCGCGAAGTGGACCGCATCCAGATCGGTGAAGGCCGCCGCGGCCCGCTGACCGAAAAAATCCAGAAGGCCTTCTTTGACATCGTCAACGGCCGCAACCCCAAGTACGCCCACTGGCTGACTTTGGTCTGACCCACTAAGGCGCTGGACGGCGCCTTCGCTGCGAGACGATGCTGGCTGGCCTCCCCTGGCTCAGCCACCCCGTTTGCAGAGCCGAACCGATTACCATCCCCACTGAAATTTCAGAGAAAGATTAACTAGCATGTCTACCAATGCCGTCATCGAACTGGCCGCCCAGGACTTGAACCACCAAGGCGGCGTGTTCTGCCCCAGCCCCAAAGCCGACATGAAGCTGTGGAACTCCCACCCCAAGGTTTATCTGGACGTGGCCAAGACCGGCGAAGCCAAGTGCCCCTATTGCGGCACAGTCTACCGACTGAAGGCGGGCGAAGTGTTTTCAGGCGGTCATTGAGCCAACTGCACCTACCTCACCCCAAGGCCTTTTCAAGGCCTTTTTTCTTGGGGGTTCAAAGCCTGATGCCAGGTGCTGCCAGGCACGGAGCCGCCATGCGAGGTAAACATTTCCGTGAAGTGGCGACGCTCGCCGCCACGCAGTTTGACGATGGGTGCACTTTGCCTGGGTGCAGCAACCAGACATAGTTGTGGGTAAAGCAGATACCACTTCCAGCGCAAAGCACGGTGATAGTAGTAAGCCGTGTCCTCGGCCTTGAACAAGGCCATGCGCGAGAATTGCTGTCCACGCAGCACCTGCTGGGCCGTAATGTGAATCAGCAAATAGCGGGGGTCTTCGATATTTTGCTGAATCTCGGACCAGCCCGGCATGGATTGGTGACGTTGCAGATACGCATCCGTTCCCTCTTCAATCAAAGCCAGGTGGAACTCTTTTTGCCAGGCTGTAATGAAGGGCGAGCCAGCCACAGCGCCGAATGCCCAGCTTTCGATCACCGGAAATTGAGCGTCCTTGGTGAATTTCTCAAGGTAAAAGCCAGTGAACTCGGAGCGTGGATCTGCTCCAGCCTGCATCCAGTCCAGAGAGCTGGTCAGCAAGGTACTGGCATCAAGCCAGAAACCACCATAACAAGCAACAAGATACAAACGCAGCCAGTCGGACTGCTTGGTGGGATGCAACTGAGCAAATTGCGCAGGCAACTCTCCCTGGCGCACGTACTGATCCAGATTGCCGGGATGCACCAGACGGACTTCATAATCCGGGCATTGCAAACGCCAGCTCTGAATGCATTCGTTCACAAACGCATCCGGCTGCGGGTGATTCCAATAAGTCCACAGCAGCTTGGGAATTTTTACCTCTTCCTCCCGTTGATCAAGGCGGCCTTCCAGCACTACTGAGCGGGGCAATCTGTACTCTGCAGAGGAGTTCAGCACTTTGGGCTGAACCAGTTGCAATACGCCCTTGAACAGGCAGGCTGGAATCCGGGTCATGATGGAAAAGCGTCGCTGGATACTTGGATTGAAAACACAAAATTTGTCGCACACGGATTGTCCGTCAGAACCCATGAACCACGATTTCTCGGATACGCGAAAACCTGCAAGTCACACCCCCCAACGAATCCTGCATTTTGTGACAGGAGGCTTTTCTGGAGCGACTCAAGTCGCTGTTGATCTGTGCCTTGCCGCACAGCGAAGCTCCGACTTCCAGGTTCTGCTGGTACTCAGACGCAAGCGCAGCACATCCGACGAGAAGATACAGGCCTTGCGAGACCAGGGCCTGCAAGTGATTGTGGTGTCCAACTGGCTGCATGCCTTGACTGTATGGGAGCTGCGCAAAATCATTCGCTCATGGAAGCCGGATGTCGTCTTCGCCCATGGTTTCAGTGATCATATTTGGGGCCGCAAGGCGGCAGCCCTGGAAGGCGTGCCCCATATCTTCCATGTCGAACATAACTCGCGGGAGCGCTACACCGATCGTCGTCTGCGCCAGGCCTTGGAACTCGAGCCATTCACACAGGCTCACATCGGTGTATCCGAAGGCGTGCGCACCAGCCTGGTAGATAGAGGCTTTCCACCCGAAAAATGCATTGCCTTGTGCAATGGCATAGACCTTGCCCGCTTCCCCGAAAGTGCCATCCCTCTTCACTGGGAGCAGCGAGAAGCCGCAATCATTATGGCTTCACGCTTTGCGCGGCAAAAGGATCAAGCCACGCTCATTCAAGCCCTGACGGTACTCAGGAAGCGCGGCATCAAGCCACAGCTGTACCTGGCCGGCGCAGGTAAAAAGTATCTGCGAACCAAGGCGGAACACCTGGTCAAACAACTCCATCTGGAGCAGCAGGTTCAATTCCTGGGCAATGTGCCTGATCTGCCTCAGCGTCTGACGCAGATTCAAATCTTTGTGCTGTCCACTCACTGGGAGGGCATGCCTCTGGCGCTGGTCGAAGGCATGGCTGCGGGCTGCGCCTGCGTTGTCTCCGATGTGATCGGTGCACGCGAAGTGGTTGAACCCGGAGTCACGGGCTTGCGGGTGCCCGAGTCCGACGCTCATGCCATGGCCGATGCATTGCAGAAATTGCTTCAGAACCCGGACCATGCCCAGCAATTAGGCCAAGCCGCCAGGCTGCAGGCAACCCAGCATTACGGACGTGATCACATGTGGCAGGGATATCGCAAGCTGCTCAGGACTTAGTCTTCAAAACCTCGGAGACATGGGGTGGCGTAGCCCGTGAATTGGCCCATGTGAGTTGCAATTTCATCTTGAACTTGCGCAAGCGCTGAGCCAGATCGGCAGGAGCCTCACGCTGCGCCCAAATGCTGCTGACTTCACTGGTGTCGTCAAGCGCAATCACCGACGGATAGACCCCAAAGACCCGCAATCCGTTTTCAAGCCAGAAGCGGATATCCACATCCACAGGCCTGCCAAAAGGCCTGCGCGTGGCCAGCATTTTTTGAGCTCCAGCCCTGCTGATCACGTAACCGGCGGCAAAACTGGGAATCCGCTGGTAAGAAATAAGCTCCAAAGCGCTTTCGCCCAAAGGCGCTCTGGATGCGATCTTCTCTTTCTCACGTCCAAACAGTTTGATCATGTCCCAGCTGGCATCCTGCGGCAGCGCTGCAATCGCATTCAATGCCTGCGGAAGTGTTGGCAATAAACGCACATCGTCCTCAAACACGACCAGGGCGGGGGCATCGCTGCCCAGCAATTTCTCACACGCCGTCAAGTGGCTGCAATAGCAGCCTTTTTCGCCATTGCCCATGGGCTTAAAGTACTGGTCTTGATTCAGCTGTTCGCAAAAATACTGCGACTGAATTTGAGCCGGCAAATCATTCCACCAAACAGCAGGCAAACGTGAAGCGCTTAAGCCCATGTTTGCCAGCTGGGATTCCATACGCTCGCGGCGCTCCACATCCTTGGCCAGATTGATATAGACGATAGGCAATGACGGCATACACTTCGCACCCAATAAAGACGGCTGAAGTGTAGTGCCGTGAGCCCGGCACCCTTTGGGAGCCGTCAAAAGACCCATATAAACATGAAACCGCAAAGCCATTCATTACAACCGCACACGCCGTTGGCCCACTGGCTCTCATACGCCCTGGACGTCGCCTGCTTTGTGCTTTTTGCACTTAGCCTCTGCCTTCCCTCCGGATACTCATATGGCTCAACCGCGATAGCCATCTTGGCCCTGGCGGGTTGCTTGCTTACGCGCCCGGCAACTCGGATGCCACAGGGCACAGCCTATCTGCTGGGCATTCTTCTGTTCATGGGTCTGCTATGGAGCATATCGCTTGACCATTGGTTCTCGTTTGCAGGCTGGGGCTATGGAGCCAAATATGCGCTTGCAGCGCTAAGCCTTTGGTATCTCAGCAAAACCGGCATTCGCATGAGCGCTGTGGTGTGGGGTCTTGCCTACGGAGCGGCCGGAGCACTCGCGATTGCGGCCTATCAGGCCGGCGTGCTCAAGATGCCTCGAGTCAGTGGCTTTACCAATGCCATACAGTTTGGCGGCATTGCCATGTATCTGGGCTTCGCTACATGGGTGCTGGCCTTGTTTGGCCGCTGGAGTAAATCTCAAACGACGGCTCTTGGCATCCTCGGAGCATGCGCCATTTACGCCTCTTTTCTGTCGGATTCTCGCGGATCCTGGGTCGTAGTGCCCATGCTGATCGTGGCCGTGTGGTGCATGGCCTGGCTCAATGGCTTCAAGCGACTGGCCTCGGTGTCCGCAGTTTTAATGGTTGTCATTGGCCTAGCCTTGGCAATGCCGGCATATCAAAAGCTGGAGCAGCGCGGCTCCGAAGCGGTGTCAGAAGTGTCCCTGTACCTCAAGGAACCTCAGAAATATGCAGAGACCTCGGTGGGTCAGCGGCTGGAACAATGGCGCCTGGCACTGCATCTGATTGAACAACGTCCGCTCGCAGGCTGGGGCCTGTCCGGATATGCTCAAGCCAAGCAAGAGATGGTTGGCAAGCACCTGGCCCATCCATCAGTCATGGAATATGGCCATGCACACAATGAAATTCTGGACATGTGGGTCAAACGCGGAATGCTGGGACTGCTGCTGCTGCTCCTGTTCTATGCAGTACCTCTGTGCGTTTTCTGGCCCAGCTCGCGTCGTCTGGCCCTGGTCAGTGAAGAGGTAAAGCCCAAGCTGTTTGCCTTGCGTGCAGCAGCATCCCTGCTGCCGCTCGCGTATTTCGGCTTCGGCTGGACTCAGGTCTTCTTCGCCCACAACAGCGGAAACATGTTCTACATCTTCAGTCTGGTTGCTCTCTGGGGAGCGATCTGCCGTCTGGTTGCGCAGAACCCGGTTGCTGCGCAGCCAGAGAAAAATCACTTCTGAGTTTTTGCTGGCAAACCCAGCACCAAGGCGCCAAGCGCGCCTTGGGCCAGGGCAAAAAGTCCATAGAGCAGCCCAACACCTATTGCAGAGGCTGCAGTCACGCCAAACGGCGCCAGAGCAGCGACACAGGCCGCTTCACGCGTACCCCAGCCACCCACGCTGACGGGTAGGGCAGCCATCAGAAAAATGGGCGCGATGGCAAAAGCCCAGACACTCCAGGGCAGATTGAGGCCCAAGGCCGCTCCTCCGCATGCCAATGCCGTAGCAGAGAGAACCTGAACCAAGGCAGACAAAAGTGCCTGTACCCACAAAAGCTTTGCGCTATGTTCTTGCGCCACCGCTACCTGTAGCGGCTTGGCCCAAGGCGGGAGCCTGGATAGTGCAGAGCTTTTCTTGAGCCAGTGCAATAACGCCATCGGCATGGCCAGCCAGATCACGACGATGGCCACACAGGCTGCGGCAAAGTACTCGGCAGGAAGATGCAGCACAGGAGCCAGTACCGACGCATTCAGTGCCGCGCCAGCAGCACCGATGGCGCACAGCATCCACAAGCCGCTGATGCGATCCAGGAATACAGAAATTCCGGCTCCCTTGTTGGCAACAGCACTGCGCTGAAGCATGACGGCGCGGTAAACATCCCCCCCCACCACAGCACCCGGCAACAGCACATTGAGACCCATGGCCTGAAAATACCACTGCAAGGCATGGGGGACGGGCATCCGGGCACCAAACCACTGGGCCAACTCGCGCCAGCGCCAGGCAGAAACCAGGTTGGAGGCAATGCCAGCCAGCAGCCCTGCGCACAGCCACAGCTTGTCGGCATGACGCAGTCGCTGCAGCAACGACAAAGGATCTGCCACATAGACAATGCCCGCCAGCAGCAGCAGTCCGACCAACAGACGAAGGCCCGATTTGAGACTCTTTTTCACGTCTTGGCCCTGGCTGCGATCACCACCCAAGACATGCTTATGTAGCAACTTTGCGACGTTCTTCAACCGTCGCTGCGCCGTGTTCCTTGGCGTAATACTGCAGACCGCTACCCGATTCGTAATAAATACGCGTCAGCAGCTCGCCAATCAGACCTGCGGCAATGAACTGCATGCCCATCAGCATCAGCATGACGCCCGCCATGAGCAAAGGCCGTCCGCCAATGTCTGCACCCATCAGTTTTTCCACAAGCAGCCACATCAGAATCAACACGCCTGGTGTGGTAAGCCATAGGCCAAAACCACCGAAGGCATGCAAGGGGCGCTGGCGAAAGCGCATGAAAAAGACGATGAAAATCAGATCCAGAATCACCCTGAATGTGCGATCGATACCGTACTTGGACACGCCGTGAGTGCGTGCATGGTGCCGAACCGGAACTTCAGCAATCCGCGCCCCCGCATCACGGGCAAGTGACGGAATAAAACGGTGCATTTCGCCATACAGGCGGATACGGTCAATGATTTCGCGGCGATATGCCTTCAATGCGCAACCATAGTCATGCAGTTGCACATTGGTGAGCTTGGAAATGAGACGGTTGGCCAGTACCGACGGCAAGCGGCGCGACAAGGCCTTGTCCTGGCGGTTCTTGCGCCAGCCCGAGATCATGTCCAAGTCGGGCTCATTTTCCAGACGCTCCAGCAGCAAGGGAATATCGCCGGGCTCGTTTTGCAGATCCGCATCCAGAGTCACCACATAGCGGCCGCGCACACGGTCAAAACCTGCCTGCAAGGCGCTGGACTGGCCATAGTTGCGTACCAGACATACTGCACGCACCCAGGGGTGCGTCTCGGAAATTTCGCGCAAACGCTTGGCGCTTCCATCGTTGGAGCCGTCATCCACAGCGATCAGTTCGTAGCTCAGGGGCTGTGCGCGCATGGCGGCATCAATGCGTGCCACCAGATCGGGCAGATTATCGAACTCGTTATAAATCGGGACAACGATGGAAACTTCAGGAATTAAATCGTGCACGGAGGTCAGGCTCAGCGTTTGGGTAACAGTCACCTATACTAACTTATCACCCTCGCTAGCCACCTCTCACTGGGCACGCCTTGTTTTGCAGCGCACTGCAAAAAGCAAGTGCGAGCACCCAAAATATTGGGCTTCTTGCCAATGAATATGGCATCCACCAATTCCATTCACCACCCCGAATGGCAACAAACGCTTTACTCCAGACCCTGGGTTGGACTGCTGTTGCTCACCTTGGCACATATTGCCTCCCGTGCATTGATTTCATCGGGAATGAAATGGGATGAGTCCGAGCAGATTCTCTGGGCCCAAAGTCTTTCTCTGGGCTACGGCCCTCAGCCACCGCTGTACTCATGGATTCAGTGGGCAGTCTGTCAACTGCTTGGCCCTTCGGTGTTGGCGCTGGCAGTGCTCAAGCACACCTTGATTGCACTGACCTACTGCTTCGCCTGGCTGGCCGGCCGGCAGTTGTTCAATGAAAAAGGGGCCTGGTGGACCGCCGCCAGCTTGCTGCTCATGCCTCCGTTTGGCTGGGACTCCCTGCGTGATCAAACCCATACCGTGATGGTGACCGCCATGACCATGGGTCTGTGGTGGGCGGTGCTAAGACAGGTGCAGCGGCCGCAGGCCGTGAACTTGGTGCTGATCGGCATTTTTTGCAGCCTGGGTATGCTGTCCAAATACAGCTATGCCATGTTGATTGGTGCTTTGTTCGTGGCAGCCATGTCGGTGCCACGCGTGCGTTCCGCGCTGCTCTCCCGGGGCTGGTGGCTGGCCCCGCTGACCGGTTTGTTGCTGCTTGCACCTCACGCTTTCTGGCTAGCATCGCATTGGGGTATGGCCACCGCAGAGACGGTTCAGAAAATGTCCATCGCAACCGAAACGTCCCACCTCAAAGGCCTGGGCAATCTGACCAAGGCCTTGCTCTCCACGCTGGGCTTGTGGCTGTTGGCCGTTGCAGTCGGCTACCGCTCTCAGCTCGGGAAAAGCACACCTGAAGCAACGGCATCTCTGTCATCCCGTTCCTGGGCATTGCCGCTTTTTCAGCGCTATCTGCTCATCATTGTGCTGTGTCTGCTCGGCATGGTGCTGGCAGCCGATGTGACTGACTTCAAGCAGCGCTGGATCCTACCCCTCACAGCCTGCATGCCTATCGCCCTCTATGTATGGCGCCCAGCCCTGCTTGAGCCTGGAGCAGGCAAGACTTTCACCACGATTGCACTGACTTTCGCTCTCATTTTCCTGACCATGGCCACGCTGCGCCCCTGGTATGCAGGCTGGAAGAATGCCCCGGATGAACTCAACCATCCCATCAAGGAGCTGGCCAGACAGCTCAGCGCCTCAGGTTATACCGGCCAGGGGCTGATTGTCGGATCGGACCACATGCTGGCTGCCATGCTGCACTCCCGCTTTCCAGGCACATACGCCATGGGATGCCAGGATGGCAAACAAGTGCAGCAATGCCTGGCTCAAGCCAAGACACATCCAGCGCATCCGGGAAGCGGCATCTTGCTGATCACCCGCCTGGACAAACCAGCGCCCGACTGGTGGAGCGGCGTGTTCACCGCGCTGCCGGCCACGCCGGTACAGGCTCTGAGCCTTCCCTATGAAAAAATGCCAGTTCCAGGCAGGTCTGCACAGTACCAATACGTCTGGATTGCATCCAAAGCACAACCATGAATCCTGTTTTGATCACCGGCTGCGCCGGATTTATCGGCATGCATTGCGCCCAGCATCTGCTGGCACAAAGCATTCCCGTCGTCGGCATCGACAACCTCAACAACTACTACGATATCGCTCTCAAGCAGGCACGGCTGGATCAACTGCGGCCCAACAGCGACTTCCGCTTTGTTGAGCTCGATATCGCCGACCGCAAAGCGATGGCAACGCTGTTTGCCGAGGTTAAGCCCTCCAGGGTCTTGCATCTGGCAGCCCAGGCCGGTGTGCGCTACTCCATCGACCAGCCTGACGATTACACGGATTCCAATCTGCTGGGCTTTGGCAATATCTTGCAGGGCTGTCGCTTGCATCAGGTCGAGCATCTGGTCTACGCCAGCAGCTCCAGCGTCTACGGCGGCAACACCAGGATGCCGTTTGCCGAGAGCGATGCCGTCGATCACCCCATCAGCTACTACGCGGCCACCAAGAAGGCCAATGAGCTGATGGCCCACAGCTATTCACATCTGTATGGCATACCCACCACGGGCTTGCGCTTTTTCACGGTGTACGGGCCCTGGGGCCGGCCGGATATGGCTTTGTTCAAATTCACCCAAGCCATTTTGGCGGGCGAGACCATCGATGTGTACGGCGATGGTCAACTGGTGCGCGACTTCACCTATATTGACGACATCGTGGAAGGCATCATGCGCGTGCTGGACAAGCCTGCCACGCCCGATGCCAGCTACAACAGCCACCAGCCCAATCCGGGCACCAGTATGGCGCCATATCGGATTTTCAATATAGGCAACAACGCTCCCACGGTGTTGATGGATTACATCGTCGCGCTGGAATCAGCCTTGGGAACCACCGCCCAAAAGCGCATGCTGCCCATTCAGCCTGGCGATATGCACAGCACCTCGGCCGACACCCGTGCCTTGCAAGCCTGGGTCGACTTTGCTCCTGCCATGCCGGTCGCTACCGGTGTGCAACGGTTCGTCGATTGGTATCGCTCTTTTTATCGCGTATGAAAGTCACTGTCTTTGGTACCGGCTATGTCGGTCTGGTTCAAGGCGCCGTGTTGGCCGACATCGGTCATCAGGTGCTGTGCGTGGATGTGGATGAGAGCAAGGTCGCGGCCCTTCAGGCCGGCCGAATCCCGATTCACGAACCAGGCCTGGACACTCTCGTCATCCACAATCAGCGGCTGGGTCGCCTGCAGTTCACCACCAATGCAGCAGACGGTGTGGCCCACAGCGAACTGATTTTTCTGGCCGTAGGCACACCACCCGATGAGGATGGCAGCGCCGATCTGCAATATGTGTTGGCGGTGGCCAAAACCATTGCGCAACACATGAACGGCCCGCGTATCGTGATCAACAAATCCACGGTCCCCGTGGGCACGGCAGACACAGTGGCGGCCGTGATGGCACAAGGCTTGGCAGAGCGCGGCGTGCAGCACCGGTTTGATGTGGTCTCCAACCCGGAATTTCTCAAGGAAGGGGCTGCCGTGGCTGATTGCCAGCGCCCCGATCGCATCATCATCGGCACCGACAACCCGGCGTCTGAAGCCAAGCTGCGCGAGCTCTATGCCCCTTTCAACCGCAACCACGACAAAATCGTGGTCATGGATGTGAAAAGTGCCGAACTGACCAAGTACGCCGCCAATGCCATGCTGGCGACCAAGATCAGCTTCATGAACGAGATTGCCAACCTGGCCGAGCGCCTGGGCGCCGATGTGGAAGCCGTTCGCCGTGGCATCGGCAGCGATCCGCGCATTGGCTATCACTTCATCTACCCCGGTGCCGGCTATGGTGGCAGCTGCTTTCCCAAAGATGTGAAAGCCCTGATTCACACGGCCAAGCAAGTGGATTTCGAGCCACTGCTGCTCAATGCCGTGGAAGAGCGCAACCAAGCACAGCGCAATGTGTTGTTTGAACGTATCAGTGCCTTCTATCAAGGCAAGCTGCGGGGAAAAACCGTGGCCGTCTGGGGCTTGGCCTTCAAGCCCAACACCGACGATATGCGCGAAGCACCCAGCCGCAACCTGATGGAGGCGCTATGGGCGGCCGGGGCCACAGTGCAGGCCTATGACCCGGTGGCCATGCAGGAGGCGCAACGCATTTATGGCGAACGCCCGGACTTGAAACTGGTGGAGAGCCCGCTGGCCGCAGTACAAGGCGCAGAGTGCCTGGCGATTGTGACCGAGTGGCAAATTTTTCGCGCCCCCGATTTCGAGCTACTGGCCCAGACCCTGAGCGACAGGGTGATTTTCGATGGTCGCAATCTCTTCGACCCCGCGCTGCCCGCCAGCCACGGCCTGGGCTACGTCTCCATCGGCAGGCCAGCCATAGAGCCCCGTTGACCTCATACGGCACGCCCCGCCAAGCCTGCGCTTGCGGGGTGCTTTTTCAGACCAAGGGCAAGGTGATCACAAAGCTGGCACCCGACTTGCCGTCCAACCGGTCTTCGCAGCGCACGCTGCCGCCATGTCGCTCGGCAATCGAGCGCACCAGCGACAGGCCCAGACCTACGCCGCCCGAACGCTCGCTGGCACCGGGCAGGCGATAGAACTTTTCAAAGATGCGCTCACGCTGCCCCTCGGGCACACCCGGGCCTAGGTCTTCGACGCGAATCACGGCCGTGCGGTGCTGTCGGGCCAGTATCAGCGTGATCTCGCCCTGGCTATAGCGACGTGCGTTTTCCAGCAGATTACGCAGGGCACGGCGCAGCAGCTTGGAGATGCCTTGCACCTCCAACGAGCCATCGGCCTGCACATCCAGCTCGGCATCGATGCGTGCGCATTCTTCGGCGGCCAGACCGATCAGATCGATGGACTCCGTGGTGCCTACATCCACCTCACGCGTATCCAGGCGGCTGGCCAGCAAAATCTCATCGACCAGCTGATCGAGTTCGCTGATATTGCGCTGGATCTCGGCCTTGGCGCGTGCGCTGGTCGGGTCGTCGCCCATGAACTCAAGGCCCATGCGTATGCGCGTCAGCGGCGAGCGCAGCTCATGCGAGGCATTGGCCAGCAGCGATTTGTGCGAGGTCATCAGCGTCTCAATCCGCGCCGCTGCCGCGTTGAACTGGTGAGCCAGATCGGCGACTTCATCGTGGCCGCGCTCAGGCACGCGCACCGACAGATCGCCTTCACCAAAACGCTTCACGCCGCTTTGCAGATGCTCCAGTCGCTTGAGCAAGCGACGGATGATGGGGAACACACCCACCGCCACGGCCACACCGACAAGGCCCAGCATCCATAAAAAACCGAAAGGCGGGCGCAGCCAGAAGGCCACGGCACTGTCGCGCGGCGGCGGTCGGCCTTCGCCACGCCATTCACGGGGAGCCAGCCACAATTCGTAAGGCCTGCCGTCACTGCCGGCAATTTCAAAGCGCACGCCATCGCCAGGTGGGCCGGGTATACGGATGGCGCGGCCTTCGGCCATGACTTCGCCATCGGGGCCCCGCATCACCATCTCGCGCGATGGGGGTGTAGCGCTGGTTTGCTGCGCTCTTTGCTCTTCGGCAATCTTCCAGGCCCATGCCACGGCCAGCGTCAGCACGGCCATGCCCAGCACCACGGCCAGCCAGATGCGCAAATACAGGCGCTGGGAAAAAATGCGCAGCAGCTTCATCAGTCTTGCTGCTTGGCAAATACATAACCCACGCCACGCACCGTCAAGATGCGTTTGGGGTTCTTGGGGTCGGCCTCGATGGCCGCCCGGATGCGGCCCATGTGCACGTCAATGGAGCGGTCGAACGCCTCCAGTTCACGGCCACGTACCGCTTCCATGATCTGGTCGCGTGTGAGCACACGGCCGGCGCGCTCGGCCAGCGCCACCAGCAGATCGAATTGGTAGGAGGTCAGATCCGTGGCCTGGCTGCCCACATTCACGGTGCGCGCATCGCGGTCAATTTCCAGGCTGCCGAAGCGCATGACGGCCGTGCTGGGCGCGGGGCCATCGCTGCCCTTGCGACGCAGGATGGCGCGAATGCGGGCCAGCAACTCGCGCGGCTCGAACGGCTTGGGCAGGTAGTCATCCGCGCCGATTTCCAGGCCGATGATGCGGTCCATGGGGTCGCCCTTGGCCGTCAGCATCAGTACCGGCACCTGGGCTGCAGCGCCAGGCATGGCACGGATGCGGCGGCAGACCTCCAGCCCATCCATATCGGGCAGCATGAGATCCAGTATCACCAGATCCGGCAATTCGGCCCCGTTGCCATCGGCAGGCTGCAAGCAATCCAGTCCGCTTTTGCCGTCGGCCATGTGCCTGACTTCCAGCCCGTTGTTACCCAGATAGTCCCCTACCATCTGCGCCAGGCGGGTGTCATCTTCAATCATCAGCAGTTGGTGCGTGCTCATAGGGGGCAGTGTAGTCATGCTCGCGCCTTGTATTGGGTCCAAGGTTGAATGTTTCCATCCGTGCGTCAGCTGCAGTTGTCTCGCAAGTAAAGTTGGGTAAACGCAGGCGAGACATCAAAAACAATAGCTAATTGCGCTTTCTGATCAAGCGCTAGAGCCTGTTTTCACTCTGGACACCAGAAACAGCAGCAGCAGCACCGGTAAACCCATCAAGGCCGTTGTGTGGAAAAACGCTTCGTAACCATAGGCATCCACAAACACGCCAGAGAAGCCGGCCAGCCACTTCGGGGCCAGCAGCATCATGGAACTGAACAAGGCATATTGCGTGGCCGAGTACTGCACATTGGTCAGGCCCGAGAGATAGGCGATAAAGGCCGCAGAGGCAATGCCGCCGGCCAGGTTGTCGGCACTGACCACCCAGACCAGGGCCGTCAGGTCATGGCCGCGCGTGGCCAGCCAGGCGAACAGCACATTGGTGGCGGCCGAGAGAATCGCTCCCAGCATCAGCACCCGCATCACGCCCCAGCGCACCGCCATGGTGCCGCCCACAAAGCCGCCCGCCAGCGTCATGATCACGCCAAACACCTTGGTGACGGCCGCCACCTCTTCTTTCTTGTAGCCCATGTCCACATAAAAAGGGTTGGCCATGATGCCCATCACCACATCGCTGACCCGGTACAGACCGATCAGCGCCAGGAGCAACAAGGCCTGCCAGCGGTAGCGGCGAATGAAGTCGGCAAACGGCTCAACCAGCGCACCGCGCAGCCACTCCACCGCATTGCGAGCCGGGGCAATCGGCCTGGCCTGAGGTTCGGGCGAGAACAACACCGTCAACATACCCACCAGCATGCTGGCCGCCATGGCGCTATAAGCCACATGCCAGGCCTGCACCACATAACCTTTGGTGTCACCCTGCACCTGGGAAGCCACCCAGAGCACGCCCGCACCGGCCCAGATCATGGCCAGGCGGTAGCCGGTCTGGTAGGTGGCGGCCAAGGCAGCCTGATCTTCCACCGTGGCCGATTCGATGCGGTAGGCATCCAGCGCAATGTCCTGCGTGGCCGAACCGAAGGCCACCAGCACCGCGCAGATCACCAGAGGCTGCAAGGCCTGCTTGGGGTCCATGAAAGACATGCCCAGCAAGCCCGCCACAATCAGCAGCTGCGAAAACAGCAACCAGCTGCGGCGGCGGCCCAGCATCCTGGTGAAGAAAGGCAAAGGCAGGCGATCCACCAACGGCGACCACACCCACTTGAAGGCATAGGCCAGGCCCACCCAGCTCAGAAAACCGATAGTCGTGCGGTCAATATCTGCTTCGCGCAGCCAGAAACTCAAAGTCCCCAGCACCAGCAGCAAAGGCAGGCCGGCAGAAAAGCCCAGGGCCAGCATGCGCAGACTGGTGGGTTCGGCATAGACCTTGAGGGCCTGAGCCCAGCTGCGCTTGGCGGGCGTAGGAGCATCGGTGCAATGGAGGCTGGCTTGTGTTTTGGGGGACGGCTCGGTCATGGTCTGGCTCTTTGAGGCAGTGGGCATTATCGGTTGCCGGCTCTGCCCGCCCGGCGCTACCATCCAGGCACTGCCTCTGTGCCTGTAAAGCTTTGTTTGCGCCATGACATTCCGCCCCCCGATCGCTGCACCTGCGCTGCTTGAAGCGCAGAGTTCGGTGCGCCATTACAGTGCAGAGCATCAGGCCCATGCCCACGGTCACGCCCAAATGCTGTTTGCCTTGCAGGGCCGTCTGGAGCTGGAGGTGGGCGGCCGGGCCAGCTATGTGGACAACGCCTGCGGCATGGTCATTCCTGCCGGCGTGGATCACGGCTATCTGGCCCAGCCGCAGACCCAGGTGTTCGTGATTGACGCACCCGATGCCGCCGGGCTGGACAGGCTGCGCCGCTTTGCCGTTCCGCCACCGCTGCGCTACCCGACTTCTGCCCTGTCGGCTGCAGCGCAAATGGCCTTGGTGCTTGAAGCGCCCAGCCTGCTGCCGCGCCGCGGCATTCAGTTGCAGTCTTTGCAGTATCAGGTTCAGGCCGCCTTGCATGAGGACTGGCCTACCGCCCGCCTTGCAGCCCTGTCCCACCTGAGCGTGGCCCAGTTCCATGCCCGGTTTGTGGAGCTGGCAGGCTGCACGCCACAGGCCTGGCTGCGCAATCTGCGCCTGGATGCTGCGGTGCGTCAGCTCACGCAAGGCACAGCGCTGGAGGCCACGGCTCTGCGCTGCGGCTACGCCTCGGCCAGCGCACTGGCCTACGCCTTGAGGCGCGAACGCGGGGTGACATCGCGCCAGCTGCGCAGCGCGCGCTGACGCCCGCACCAGCGCCTCACTTCCAGCGTTTCTCTACAGTTTCAGCAGCGGCTCACTGCATGATTGACGCATCATGTCTGCCAGCACCACGGCGCCTCCCGCCCCCTTCTCTTCTTCCTTCGGCCCAGTGGGTCTGGTTCTGCTTGCCGCCCTGCTCTGGGGCACCACAGGCACGGCCCAGCACTTTGCACCGGCCAATCTGTCGCCCTACTGGGTTGGCGGTTTGCGCATGGCCATGGCGGCGCTGTTCTTCATCGCCCTGGCCGCCGTGACAGACGGGCAAAACCGCAGGCCCTCAGCTCCCACCCGCTGGAGCCGTCTGCTGTTTTGCGGGCTGTGCATGGCCGTCTACAACCTCAGCTTCTTTGCCGGCGTGCGCGCCTGTGGCGTGGCCCTGGGCACGGCACTGGCCATTGGCAGCGGCCCCATCTGGGCCGGGCTGATGCAGGCCGTGGTGCAAAAGCGCATGCCCAGCCCGCTGTGGTGGCTGGGCACCTGCACGGGCGTGAGCGGTGGCGTGGTGATGGCCCTGGCCTCGGCAGACGCGCAGCAGCTGCCATGGCTGGGCATGGCACTGTGCCTGCTGGCGGGCATGTCCTATGCCGCATATGCGCTGGTCAATCAGGCCCTGGTGCTTGAAGGCCAGGTGGCCCGCGTCAATGCCTGGGTGTTTGGCTGTGCGGCCCTGATGTCGCTGCCGCTGGCTGCATGGCTAGGCGGACCACTGCACATCAGCGCCAGCGGCTGGGCCGTCGTGGTCTATCTGGGCGTGGTGGCCACCGGCGTAGCCTATCTGCTGTTCTCCATGGGCTTGCGCGGCATGTCGGCCGCCACCGGCGTGGCCTTGAGCAAGGCCGAGCCCATCACCGCGTTTGCGCTGTCCTTGCTGGTGGTGGGTGAGCGCCCGGCCTGGTGGGCCGCTCTGGGCCTGCTGGCCGTGATTGGCGGGCTGTGGATTGTGGTGAAAGCGGAGCGCGAAGCCGCAGCTTGATGTCTTGGCCCACTATGAGCTGCGGCTGGCATAGACTTTATCCATGCACAGCCCATCTACCTCACAGACCATGCACTGCTTTTGCTCCCAGCACCAGGGCCGACGCGGCTTTTTGCTGACTGCGGCCTCGCTGGCCATCGCCTCCCCGGCCGCCATGGCCCAGGTCGACGTGGGAGCCCCCTCACTGCTGCGAAATGTGGTGCCGGCAGAAGCCCTGGAGGAATCCGCCACCCAGCAATACCAGCAGTTGCTGGGCCAGGCCAAAGCCAAGGGCGAGCTGGTAGACGGCAACAATGCCCAGCTGCAACGCCTGCGCGCCATTGCCCAGCGCATCATCCCCTACACAGCGCAGTGGAACGAGCGCGCCAAAGCCTGGCGCTGGGAAGTCAATCTGATCAACAGCAAGCAGATCAATGCGTTTTGCATGCCCGGCGGCAAGATTGCCTTCTACACCGGCATCATCGACCAGCTGCGCTTGAGTGACGATGAAATCGCCATGGTCATGGGCCATGAAATGGCCCATGCACTGCGTGAGCATTCGCGCGAGCAACTGGCCAAGAACCAGGCCACAGGTCTGGGGCTGTCTCTGGGTGCGCAGTTGCTGGGCCTGGGCGATCTGGGCAATGCTGCCGCCAGGGTGGGCACACAGCTGCTGAGTCTGAAATTCAGCCGCAACGACGAAAGCGAAGCCGATCTTGTCGGGCTGGAGCTGGCGGCCCGCGCGGGCTTCAATCCCCAGGCCGCCGTCACACTATGGCAAAAAATGGGCCAGGCCACGGGCAATAACGGCGTGGGCTTTCTCTCCACCCACCCGACAGGCCCCAATCGCATACGCCAGCTGGAAAGCAATGTGCCCCTGGTCCAGCGTCTGTACGAGCAGGCACGTCGTCGCTAGGAAAACCCGCTTCATGGCGCACAGGCACTGTCTCTATATTGGAAGTTTGCTGTGTGAATCGGCTTCTGGAGCACTCTCATGCACGCCCTGGATACCCATGACGTCTTCAATCAGTTCGACGAGCTGACAGGCTACAACCTGGTACAGGCCGATGCGGCCTTGCAGGAAATCCTGCAGCGCCAGCAGGCGCAAGACTTCACCGCCCCGCTGCTGCACTTTGCCACCCAACTGGGAAACAAGACCACCTGGCAGCAGGCGGAGCAGGCCAATCGCCATGCACCCGAGTTGCACCGCTTCGATGCCCGCGGCCGCGCACTGGATGCGCTGGAATTTCACCCCAGCTGGCACAGCCTGATGACGCTGTACCGCGAGCAAGGCCTGATCTCCCTGCCATTCGAAAGCGAAAGCCCGGGCCGCTGGACCGCCTGGGCGGCCGGCTTTTACCTGCATGGCCAGGTGGAGCAAGGCACGCTATGCCCGGCCACCATGACCACGGCAGCCATTCCCGTGCTGCAAAAAGAGACTCAACTTTGGCAGCAGCTGCAAAGCCAGCTGTTCAGCCACGACTACGATGCGCGCGACCTGCCGCTGGCCCAGAAAAATTCCATCTGGATCGGCATGGGCATGACGGAAAAACAGGGTGGCTCCGACGTGCGCGCCAACACCACGCTGGCCACGCCCATCGCAGCCGGCGGGCGGGGCGGCGAGTATCTGCTGCGCGGGCACAAATGGTTTTTCTCGGCCCCCATGTGCGACGCACATCTGGTGGTGGCGCGCATGGCCACGCCCGGCGGAGAAATCGGCGGCCATGCCTGCTTTTTCGTACCGCGCTGGCGCCCGGATGGCAGCAAGAACCCGGTGCGCATACAGCGCCTCAAGGACAAGGTGGGCAACCGCAGCAACTCCAGCGCCGAAGTGGAGCTGCAAGATGCCTATGGCATCCTGATGGGCGAAGAAGGACGCGGCATACCCACCATCATCGAGATGGCCAACTACACGCGCCTCAACTGCGTGCTGGGCAGCGCGGCCATACTGCGCACGGCCACCGTGCAGACCATTGCCTATGCACGCCAGCGCATGGCCTTCGGCAAGTTGCTGGCCGATCAGCCCCTGATGCGCGGCGTGCTGGCCGATCTGGCACTGGAGAGCGAAGCCGCGCTGCAGCTGGCCATGTATCTGGCCCAGGCCTATGAGACCGAGGCCAGCAACGACCCCTTGGCCCGCGCCTGGAAGCGCATCATGACGCCGGCCGCCAAGTTCTGGGTCTGCAAGCGATCGGTAGAGCTGACGGGCGAAGCCATGGAAGTCTTTGGCGGCAACGGCTATGTGCAGGAAAGCATAGTCTCGCGCCTGTTCCGCGAAGCCCCGGTGAACTCCATCTGGGAAGGTTCGGGCAATGTGATGTGCCTGGATGTGCTGCGCGCCATGGGCCGCGAACCTGAGGCTGCACGCCTGCTGCTCCAGGACCTGATCACCATGGCGGCGGACGATGCCGAGCTGACTCAACTGGCGCACTCGCTGGCTCGGTTCCTGTCGGCGCCAGCCTTGGAACTGGAGCCCCAGGCCCGTCGTCTGGTGCAGGATCTGGTCTTGCTGGCCCAAGGCTGTTTGCTGCGCCAACACGCACCCGACTTCATGGCCGATGGCTTTGTGAGCACGCGCCTGGGCGAGCAGCGCGGCGCCATGGTGGTCGGCGCCTTCAACACAGCCATGCTGGACGTGGACGCCATCCTGCAGCGCGCGCTGCCGGCCTGACCAAGCCAGCGCCCGGGCAGGACGCTCAGCGCTTGAGCAGGGTTTTCAGTCCGTCCAGACTTTGCTGCAGCGTACGGCCGCTGGTATTGAGCGTGAAATCGGCCTTGGAATAAAAGGCCGATCGGCCGTCCAGAATGCGGCGCAAATCATCCATGGCCTCGGGATTGGCCGCCATGGGGCGGGTATCACCCTGCGCCACCACGCGGCTCATATGTTCCTCGGGATCGGCTTGCAGCCACACGGTGGTGCAATGCGACAGCAGCTCGTTGAAGGTGGCGGCGTCCGAGACCACGCCACCGGGCGTGGCAATCACCACATCGCTGTAGATCTGCACGGTTTCTTCCAGCGCACGGCGCTCGTAGCGGCGATAGGCACTGGCACCGTAGAGGTCGTAGATCTCGCGCACGCTGCAGCCGGCCACGCGCTCGATCTCCTGATTCAGCTCCAGAAACGGCACACCCCGGTGCAAAGCCAGCATGCGACCCAGAGTGGACTTGCCCGCACCGCGCAAGCCGATCAGCGCAATGCGGGTGCTGCGGTGCGTGTCCTTGCCGGGCGCCATGCCCAGCACCTCGCTAGCCGCCAGCCGCACGCGCTGCAGCTCGCTTTCGGGCCGGCCTTCCAGCAGCTCGCGCAGCAGCAGCCATTCAGGGCTGGCCGTGGTGATATCGCCCAGCAACTCCGCCATCGAGCACTGCAACGCCTGCGCAATCTGGTGCAACACCAGGATGGAGACATTGCCCGTCCCGTATTCCAGATTGGCCAGATGGCGCTCGGAAACCTGGGCTGTAGACGCCAGATTGCGGCGGGTCAACCCACGGCGCGCGCGCAGATTACGCACCCGCTCGCCCAATGCCTGCAACAGCGGGCTTTTGCCCGCCTCATCCCCATCCGCAGCCAATGCAGACGCCATAACAAACTGATCCATAAAGCTCCCCAGAGGGCGTGAATGATAAACAGTCGGGGTTAACGCGAATCATGCAATATATTGCTTGACACTGCATTCTCTCCTATTTATCTTTTGCATGCACGCACAATATTGCATATTTCTCAATGAAGTTTGATGCAGCTCAGAGCCGAGCTGCTGGAGACAAAAAATGCAGATCAAGACCCGCCTCCACATTCCCAGCACAGTCTGAAGCCGCTCTCAAGGCCTCAGCCATCCTCTGGAACCACCCCCACAAGCACTATGGTGCAGCTGCACCAAGCCCTGAGCAACAACCACAGGCAGACCCCATGACAGAACTTCTTGCCAATCACGTCGCCGGCCGCTGGCAAACCGGCAGCGGCGCGGGCAGTGTCTTGAAAGACCCCGTACTGGGGACCGCCCTGGTACGGGTCGATGCCGGCGGACTGGACCTGGCCGCCGCCTTTGCCTTTGCCCGTGAAACCGGCGGCAAGGCCTTGCGTGCGCTGAGTTATGCACAGCGGGCCCAGTTGCTGGCCAAGGTGGCGGCCGTGCTGCAATCCAACCGCGATGCCTACTACGACATCTCCACGGCCAACAGCGGCACCGTGAAAAACGACACGGCCGTGGATGTGGACGGCGGCATCTACACTCTGAGCCAGTACGCCAAATGGGGGACCGCGCTGGGCTCGGCCCGGCATCTGAGCGATGGCGCAGCGGTGGCTCTCGCCAAGGAAGGCGCGTTTCAGTCGCAGCACATCCAGGTACCCACCCAGGGCGTGGCGCTGTTCATCAATGCCTTCAACTTTCCGGGTTGGGGCCTGTGGGAAAAAGCCGCTCCCGCCCTGCTCTCAGGCGTGCCCGTCATCATCAAACCGGCCACGGCCACGGCCTGGCTTACTCAACGCATGGTCAAGGATGTGGTGGACGCTGGCGTCCTGCCGCCTGGCGCTCTGTCCATCATCTGCGGCAGCTCGGCCGGCCTGCTGGATCAGCTCCAGCCCATGGACGTGATGTCGTTTACCGGCTCGGCAGAAACCGCCGCCACGATTCGCGCCCACAGCGCCATCACCCGCCATTCGGTGCGCAGCAATATCGAAGCCGACAGCGTGAACTGCGCCCTGCTGCTGCCCGGCCATGCGGCCGACAGCGAGGTGGTGCAGCTGCTGGCCCGCGAGGTGGCGCGCGAGATGACGGTCAAATCTGGACAAAAATGCACGGCCATACGCCGGGTGCTGGTGCCACAGGCCTTGTATGACAGCGTGGCCCAGGCCATTGGCGCGCAACTGGCCAAGGTGGTCGTGGGCAACCCGCGCAACGAGGCCGTGCGCATGGGCTCTTTGGTCAGCCGCGAGCAATATGCGGTGGTGCAGCAAGGCCTGGCCCAGCTGCTGCAGCACACCACGGCCTTGCATGACGGACGCGGCAAGGCCCTGCTGGATGCAGACCCTGCTATTGCCGCCTGCGCCCAGCCCGTGCTGCTGGGCTGCCAGGACCCGGACGCCACCGCCAGCGTGCATGACATCGAAGTCTTCGGTCCCGTGGCCGCGCTGATGCCCTATCGCAACCTGGAACACGCACTGGCTCTGGCCCATCGCGGTCAGGGCTCGCTTGCGGCCTCGATTTACGGTGAAGCGCCTGATGCGCTTGCACAAGCTGCTATCGAACTGGCAGCAACCCACGGCCGCGTGCATGTGGTCAGCTCCGAAGTGGCCAAGCTGCACACCGGGCACGGCAATGTCATGCCCCAATCCCTGCATGGCGGACCGGGGCGTGCCGGCGGCGGTGCCGAACTCGGCGGTTTGCGGGTGCTGGATTTCTATCACCGCAAAGCCGCCATTCAGGCCCAGCCTTCCGTACAGCAAGCCCTAGACAACTGAAGCCGCAACCGCAGCCAGCGCCAGGAGCAAGACCATGATCGACTTCAGCCAGCCATTCAATTTCGCCCAGCATCTGCTGGCGCTCAACACCCGGCGCGCCGACAAGATTGCCTATACCGACGATCACGGCACGCTCAGCTACGGCCAGCTGGAAGAACAGGCCCGGCGCCTGGCCCAGGCCCTGGTGGCATCGGGCGTGCACCGCGAGGAGCGCGTGCTGCTGGTCATGCACGATATGCGCGAATGGGTGATCTCGTTTCTGGGCGCCATGTACGCAGGCGTGGTGCCGGTGGCAGTCAACACCTTGCTCACGGCAGAGGACTATGCCTACATGCTGGAGCACTGTCGGGCGCAAGCCATCTTGACCAATGGCGCCATGGTGCCCATGCTGCAGCAGGCCCTGGCCAAGGCAAGACATGAGGTCAACCACATCTGGGTGGCCCAGCCCCAGGAAGCCGGGCCCGAGCTGCCACCCACCTTCGAGTCCATGCAGCCCTGGCTGGCCAGCCACTCGCCCATGCTCCATCCCGCCCCCACCCAGGGGGACGACCCAGGCTTTTGGCTCTATTCCTCGGGCTCCACGGGCAAGCCCAAGGGCACGGTGCACACCCATGCCAACCCCTACTGGACGGCACAGCTCTACGGCACGCCCGTGCTGGGCTTGCAGGAAAGCGATGTCTGTTTTTCCGCCGCCAAGCTCTACTTTGCCTATGGCCTGGGCAATGCCCTCACCTTTCCCTTGAGCGTTGGCGCCAGCGTGGTGCTGATGGCCGAGCGCCCCACTCCAGACGCGACTTTTGCGCGCTGGACCCAGCACCAGCCCACCGTGTTCTTCGGCGCACCCACGGGCTTTGCCGGCATGCTGGCCTCGCCCCATCTGCCCGGCCGCGAACAGGTCAGCCTGCGCATGTGCTCGTCTGCCGGCGAAGCCCTGCCTGGCGAGATTGCACAACGCTTCAAGGCCCACTTCGGCGCCGACATCCTCGACGGCATTGGCTCCACCGAAATGCTGCATATCTTTCTGTCCAACCGGCCGGACGACATACGCTACGGCAGCACCGGCAAACCGGTGCCGGGCTACGAGGTGGAACTGCGTGCAGAAGATGGAAAGCCCGTGGCCGATGGCGAGATTGGCGACCTCTACATCAATGGCCCTAGTGCCGCACTGATGTACTGGAGCAACCGCGACAAGACGCGCGACACCTTTCAGGGCGCATGGCTCAAAAGCGGAGACAAATACGTTCGCGATGCCGACGGCTACTACACCTATGCCGGGCGCAGCGACGACATGCTCAAGGTCAGCGGCATCTATGTCTCGCCCTTCGAGGTGGAAGCCACGCTGATGCAGCACCCGGCCGTACTCGAAGCGGCCGTCATCGGCAAGATCGACGCCGACGGCCTGACCAAGACCAAATCCTTTGTGGTCTGCAAGCCAGGGCAGAGCACCACCGAGCAGGAGCTCAAGGCTTTTGTCAAAGAGCGGCTGGCAGCGTACAAATACCCGCGCTTCATCGAATTTGTGACCGAACTGCCCAAGACAGCCACGGGAAAAATCCAGCGCTTTCGCTTGCGGGATATGGAATCAAAAACCGAATGATTGCTGATGCAGATTGCGCTTCAAGCTATGAATTTTGAAAGATTCAAACTGAAGCCTGCTCCAGTTTTCGGTCACGAATCACTAAGGGCAATTGCTCGTATTGCTTTAAACCTAAAGTTGTTAGAGTGCCACGGTATCGTCTGCGCAGCAGACCGTCGGCTTCGTTGTCAGTGAGTTTCTAAGCATTCATTCCAACCACCTGGAGACCAACATGAGCAAGCAATGGGTAAGCTGGAGCGCCATCGCACTGGCCGCTTGTGCCGCAACCGGCGGCAACGCATTCGCGCAGGACAAGATCAAGGTCGGCTTCATGCTGCCTTTCAGCGGCACTTATGCGGCCCTGGGCAATGCCATCGAGAACGGCTTTCGCATGCATGTGACCGAGCAGGGCGGCAAGCTGGGCGGACGCGAGATCGAGTTCTTCAAGGTCGATGATGAATCCGATCCTGCCAAGGCTACCGACAACGTCAACCGCCTGATCAAGCGCGACAAGGTCGACGTGATCATAGGCACGGTGCACTCTGGCGTGGCCATGGCCATGGCCAAGGCCGCCAAGGAAAGCGGCACCGTGCTCATCGTGCCCAATGCCGGAGCCGATGCCGTCACCGGCCCCATGTGCGCGCCCAATATCTTCCGCAGCTCCTTCAGCAACTGGCAAACCGCCTACCCCATGGGCGTGGTGGCAGCCAAGCAGGAAGGCAAGAAGAACGCCATGACCATCACCTGGAAGTACGCAGCCGGCGAGGAAGCGGTGAATGGCTTCAAGGAAGGTTTCGAAAAGAACGGCGGCAAGGTCAGCAAACAGCTCACCCTGCCCTTCCCCAATGTCGAATTTCAGGCCTTGCTGACGGAAATTGCGGCTGCCAAACCCGATGCCGTGTTCTCCTTCTTTGCCGGCGCAGGAGCCGTCAAATTCGTCAAGGATTACCATGCCTCCGGCCTGTCCAAGACCATTCCGCTCTACGGCCCGGGCTTTCTGACCGACGGCACGCTGGAAGCGCAAGGCGAAGCCGCGCAGAACATGCTGACCACGCTGCACTATGCCGACGAGCTGGGCACGCCGCGCGACACGGCCTTTCGCACCAACTACGCCAAAAGCTTCAAGCTGCAGCCCGATGTCTATGCCGTCCAGGGCTATGACGCAGCCCAGATGCTGGCCGTTGGCCTGAAGGCTGCGGGCGGCGATATCGCCAAGAAGGATGTGTTCCGCACGGCACTGGAAAAAGCCACCATCCCCAGCCCGCGCGGCGACTTCACGCTGAGCAAGGCCCACAACCCCGTGCAGGACATCTATCTGCGCAAGGTCAGCGGCAAGGAAAACAAGAAGATCGGCATCGCCTCCAAGGCGCTGGCCGATCCCGCACGCGGCTGCCGCATGTAGTCACGGTCATGAGCGCGGTCTGCCCCCTGCCGGGCGGGCCGTGCTCACCGCATAAGCCTTTTTATCGACCCAAAGGATTGCCGTGGATCTAGCCACCTTCCTCGTGCAGTGCCTGAACTCGGTTCAGTACGGGCTGCTGCTGTTTCTGCTGGCCTCGGGGCTGACGCTGATCTTCGGCATCATGGGCGTGATCAATCTCGCCCATGGCAGCTTCTACATGATTGGCGCCTATGTGGCCTTCTCTCTGGCGCCCTATCTGGGCCAGCACTTCATCACCATGCTGCTGGTCGGCGTGCTGCTGGCCGTGGCCCTGGGTTATCTGCTGGAATGGGCCTTCTTCAGCTTTCTCTACGAGCGCGATCACCTGCAGCAGGTGCTGATGACTTACGGCCTGATCCTGGTGTTCGAAGGTCTGCGCGCCATTCTGGTCGGCAACGATGTACATGGCGTGGAAAAGCCGGCCTGGCTGGCTGGCAGCTTCCCGCTGATGGGCATGATGCAATACCCCTGGTACAACGTGTTTGCCGCCGTGGCCTGCCTGGTGGTGGCCTTGCTGATGTACTACACCGTCAACCGCACGCGCTTAGGGATGATGATCCGCGCCGGCGCCAGCAACCGCGACATGGTGCGCGGCCTGGGCATCAACATCAAACGCCTGTACCGCATCGTCTTCGCCGTAGGTGTGGCCCTGGCGGCACTGGCCGGCATGATTGCCGCCCCCATGAGTTCGGTCTACCCGAACATGGGCTCCAGCGTGCTCATCATTTGTTTTGTGGTGGTCGTGATCGGCGGCATAGGCTCCATCACCGGGGCCCTGATTGCCTCGCTGCTGGTGGGCTTTGTCGATACCTTCGGCAAGGTGTTCTTTCAGGAGCTGAGCGGCATGAGCATCTATCTGCTGATGGCCATCATTTTGGTCTGGCGGCCTGAGGGCCTCATGGGTAAGAGATGAAGCACCCCCTGTGTCGCTTCGCTCCTTCCCCCTCTCTAGCGTTACACGCTGGAGGGGGACGACGCCCTTGCTGCGGGGCGGCCCTTGCTCGGCGTCCCTTGTCCAGATTGCGCCAGTTTCACGAGAAGTGCTACGGATCACCGATATGAGCAACTCTTCTTCCACGCCATTGCCCAACACCAACCAGGCCTATGCGCAAGCACCTGCGGTGACCCAGCAGAGCCGGCCTATCCGCTCCAAAAGCGTGTGGGTCGGTGTGGTGCTGCCGCTGGCCTGCGCAGCGCTGCTGGCCGTGGCCCAGCCCTTCTGGTCCAGCTATCTATCCGATCTGATCGTCAAGATCATGATCTTGTCCATCTTTGCGCTGAGCCTGCATATTCTGGTCGGCGGCGCGGGTCTGGTCAGCCTGGGTCATGCGGCCTACTTCGGCCTGGGCGCCTATGCGGCCGTGAAGGCGGCAGGGCCAGACGGCAGCAATTTTCTCGTCATGCTGGGTGCGGCGGTGGGCGCTTCCGGCCTGTATGCGTTGATCGTCGGAGCACTCAGCCTGCGCACCAAGGGTGTGTACTTCATCATGGTCACGCTGGCTTTTGCCCAGCTGGCTTTCTTTGTGGTGCATGACGTGGGCTACTTTGGCGGCAGCGACGGCATCTACCTCATGCAGCGCCCTGCGCTAGGGGCCCTGGACATGGAAAGCAGCAGCACCCAGTACTACGTGGTGCTGGCTGCCCTGGTGCTGGTCTACGCCTTCATCGCCATGCTGCGGCACTCGCGCTTCGGCCACGCGCTGTCCGGCATCCGCGTCAACGAGCAGCGCATGCGTGCCGCCGGTTTTGCCACTTACGGCTACAAGCTTGCCGGCTTTGTGATCGCCGGTGCGCTGGCCGGTGTCGCCGGCTTTTTGCTCGCCTCGCGCGATGCCGTGGTCAACCCCGAACTGCTGGCCTGGCACCACTCGGGCGAGGTCTTGCTGATGCTGATTCTGGGCGGCGTGGGCTCGCTGCGCGGTGCGGTGCTGGGCACCATCACCTTTGTGCTGCTCAAGGAGGTGCTGAGCACCCACGCCATCGTGGGCAATGCGGCCGACCACTGGCAGCTGAGCCTGGGCGTGGCCATCATCGTGCTGGTGGCCTTGCTGCCCAAGGGCTTGGTCGGCATCAACGACAAATGGCAGAAAAAGGCGCAAGCCCAGAGCGAAAAAGCGCCCGCAGCGACTGAAAAAGGAGAGCACCATGGCTGATGCCCACAACCCAGCCGCCAAACTTTCCGTACGTGCGCTGACCCGCCGCTTTGGCGGGCTAGTGGCCGTGAGCCATGTGGATATCGATCTGCATGAAGGCGAGGTCCATGCCGTCATAGGCACCAATGGCGCCGGCAAATCCACCTTGATCAATATGCTCTCGGGCGAGCTGGCCGCCAGCAGCGGCAGCATTCACCTCGAAGGCCGGGACGTAACCCAGATGCCCCAGCCCCAGCGTGCCAGGGCCGGCGTGGGCCGCAGCTACCAGCGCACCACCATCTTCCCCGAATTCACGGTGCTGGAAAACTGCCGCCTCACCGCGCAAGCCCAGGCCAGACCCCGGCCCTGGCGTATCTGGGAAAGCGCGCAGCACTGCGACGCCAGTCTGCAGCGCGCCCATGCCGCGCTGGCCAGTGCGGGGCTGCAGCATCAGGCACAGACTATTGCCGGCAGCCTGAGCCATGGTGCCAAGCGCCAGCTGGAAGTCGCCATGTGCCTGGCCACCGAGCCCCAGGTGCTGCTGCTTGATGAGCCGCTGGCCGGCATGGGGGCCGAGGAAACCGAGCGCATGCTGACGCTGTTGCAGCAGCTTAAACAAGGTCATGCCGTGCTGCTGGTGGAACACGATATGGATGCGGTTTTCCGCATTGCCGATCGCATCACCGTCATGGTCAACGGCGCGGTGGTTGCCACCGGAACGCCCGCACAGATACGCGTCGATCCCGTGGTGCGCACCGCTTATCTGGGAGAGGAAGAACATGCTTGAAACCCTCGCAGAAAAACCCGGGACAGCGGCCGCGCAAGCCATGTTCAGCCTGCAGCAAATCCATACCTATTACGGCGACAGCCATATCCTGCACGGCGTCTCGCTGGCTTTGCCGCAAGGCCAGGCCGTGGGCCTGCTGGGGCGCAACGGCATGGGCAAGACCACGCTGATCCGCACCTTGATGGGCTATGTGCCCGCACGTGAAGGCCAGGTGTTTGCCGACGGCAAGAACATCACCGGCGCAGCGCCCGAAAAAATGGCGCGCCTGGGCATTGGTTATGTGCCCGAAGGACGCGGCGTGTTCCCCAATCTCTCGGTCAAGGAGAACCTGTTGATGAGCGCCCGCGCCGGCCTCGACGGCCAGAAAAACTGGTCCTATGAGCGCGTGCTGGAGACCTTTCCGCGCCTCAAGGAGCGCCTAGCCAACGGCGGCAATCAGCTCTCGGGGGGCGAGCAGCAAATGGTCTCGATTGGCCGCGCGCTGATGACCAACCCGCGCCTGCTGATTCTTGACGAAGCCACCGAGGGTCTGGCCCCGCTGGTGGTGGCCGAAATCTGGCGCGTGATCGCCCAGATCCGCCAGACCGGCATCTCCACCTTGATCGTGGACCGCGACTACAAGAAAGTGCTGGCCCATACCGATCATGTGGTGGTGATGGAGAAAGGCCGGCTGGCCTTGCAGGCGGAATCGGCTCAGCTGCAAGCCCAGCCCGAACAACTCTCCGCCCTGCTGGGCGTTTAAAGGAAAGGGCCTTCTGGCACTTTATTTATTTACGCAAACAGCTATTATTTTGAGAGCGATTCCGCATCCAACCTCACGCGGCTGGCCTGCTCGGGCGGCAGGATTGCCATGGTCAGGCTGCAGCTGCAAGTGAGTTTGCCGTCTTCGTCGCGCAGCTCTATGCCCCAGACATGGGTGGTGCGGCCCAGATGGGTGGGACGGGCAGTGGCGGTGATCCAGCTGCCTTTGCGCCCGGCGCGCACATGGTTGGCCGAGACATTCAGGCCCACGCAGCGATAGCCCTCGGGAATCGAGCAGGCCGCAGCCAGCGAGCCCAGCGTTTCCGCCAGCACCACGCTCACGCCGCCATGCAAGATGCCGTAGGGCTGGCAAGTGCGTTCGTCCACATGAATGCGGGCACAGACATAGTCGTCGCCATACTCCGTGAACTCAATGCCCAGATGGGAAATTGCAGTGTTGGCACTGCCTGCGTTCAGCGCCTTCAAGTCCAACTCTTTTGTCCAGATCGCCATACCGCTCCTGTGGTGGTGCATGAAAAAAGGACGCCTGTTTCCAGGGCGTCCTTGCATGCTACGGAATTGGTGCAGCAGCGCTAGCACCAACAGGACTAGGCCTTGCTACGCATGTCGCCGGTTTCCATGAAGCGCTCATGCCAGCTCAGCGCCTCGCGCAGAATATGCGGTGTGTGCTGCGGGCCTTTGCTGCGGGCACGGTCAAAGTAGTCCTGCAACTGATCTCGATAGTCGGGATGGACGCATTTGTCGATGATGACTTGCGCGCGCTGCTTGGGCGAGAGGCCACGCAGATCGGCCAGACCTTGTTCGGTGACGATGATCTGCGTGTCGTGCTCGGTGTGGTCCACATGCGAGCACATGGGCACGATACAGCTGATCTTGCCGTCCTTGGCCACGGAAGGCGTGACGAAGAAGGACAGATAGCCGTTGCGGGCAAAGTCGCCCGAACCGCCGATGCCGTTCATCATGCCCGTACCCATTACATGGGTGGAGTTGATGTTGCCGTAGATGTCGGCTTCGATCATCGAGTTCATGGCGATGATGCCCAGGCGGCGCACCAGCTCGGGGTGATTGGAGATTTCCTGAGGGCGCAGGATGATGCGCTCGCGGTAGAAGTCGATGTTGTCCTCGAAGTCCTTGTAGGCCCCGGCAGACAGCGAAATCGCCGTTGCCGATGCCTTGCTCATCTTGCCGGCGCGCAGCAGATCGAGCATGCCGTCCTGCAGCACTTCGGTAAAGCCCAGCAGATTGTCGAACGGACCGGTCAAAAGGCCGGCCAGCACGGCGTTGGCCACATTGCCCACGCCCGACTGAATCGGCAGCATTTCCTTGGGCAGGCGGCCCATCTTCATCTCGTGGGCAAGAAAATCGATGATGTAGCCGGCAATCTTGTTGGAGTTCTCATCGGGCGTGGCAAATACATTGTCGCGGTCGCCCTTGTGGGTCTCCACCACGGCCACCACCTTGGCCGGGTCCACGCGCAGGTAGCGCTCGCCGATGCGGTCGTCGGCATGGGTGATGTTGATGGGCACACGACGCGGCGGAATGGCCGTGCCGTAATAAATGTCGTGCATGCCTTCCATCTTGGCCGGCAGCTGGGTGTTGACTTCGAGGATCACCTTGTCGGCAATCTCCAGCCAGGTCTTGTTGTTGCCCACAGCCGTCGAAGGGATCAGCAGGCCGTCGGCAGTCACGCCCAGCACCTCGATCACGGCGATATTCATCTTCCCCAGAAAGCCGAACCATGCGTGCTGGGCCACATGGGACAGGTGCATGTCGATGAAATCGATCTCGCCGGCATTGATTTCCTTGCGGGCGATGGGGTCGGTGTTGAAGGGCAGGCGCTGGCCCAGGGCATGGGCCTCGGCCATCACACCGTCGCATTCGGCGGCCGTGGAGGCCCCGGTCCAGACGTTGATCTTGTAAGGCTTGCCTTGCGCGTGCTCGGCTTTGGCGCGCTGCGCAATGGCTTGCGGCAAGGCCTTGGGGTAACCGGCTCCGGTAAAGCCGCTCATGCCGACATTGACACCGTGGGGAATCAAGCCGGCGGCCTCTTGTGCGGTCATGACACGCGAGAGGAATTCTGGATAACGTACGCGATCTGCGATGGACATTGCATGCTCCAACTACGAGGTTCCAGCTGCACGCCCGGCCTCCTCCATCGCTCGCGGTGGTTTTGCAGGCCTGTACTCACAGCGCTCAACTGACGCCTCAAAAAAAACCGCCCCGGTCAGGGGCGGCGTCTCCAGCGGGAAATAGTAACAGCGTGGAACACGATTTCCGGGTTATCCCTGAAAGGCCCCGCGCTGCTGTCAGGGGAATGATCCCCGATTACAGATCGGCACTCCTCCGGAGTTGCCCTGAGTTTCAGGCCGGCTTGCCGCCCTTGTTGAGCAAGGCGTACAGGATGATGGCGCCAAAGGTGGCGCAACCGATGCCGCCCAGCGCGAATTCGCCGAACTTGAGCGTGAATTCGCCCGTGCCCAGAATCAGGGTGATGGCGGCCACGATCAGGTTCTTGGTGTCCGAAAAGTCCACCTTGTTGTCCACCCAGATCTTGGCACCGGCCACGGCAATCAGGCCGAACACCACGATGGACACGCCGCCCATCACGGGCAGCGGAATCGCCTGGATCAGCGCGCCGAACTTGGGCGAAAAGCCCAGCAGCACGGCCAGCAGGGCGGCGACCAGGAACACGGCGGTGGAGTAGATGCGGGTTGCAGCCATCACGCCGATGTTTTCGGCATAGGTGGTCACGCCCGTGCCGCCGGCGGCGCCCGAGACCATGGTGGCCACGCCGTCACCGATGAAGGCACGGCCCATGTACTGGTCCAGGTTCTTGCCGGTCATGGCCGTCACGGCCTTGATGTGGCCCAGGTTCTCGGCCACCAGGATGATGACCACGGGCACGATGAGCAGCATGGCATTGCTGCTGAATACCGGCGTATGCAGCGTGGGCAGGCCAAACCAGGCGGCGTTGACCACGCCGCTCAGATCCACCGGCTTGCCCCAGCCCAGCATATTGGTGAACACGGCATAGAGCACGCTGGCCACCAGCAGACCGATCAGAATCAGCAGGCGCTGCAGCATGCCGCGCGTGAACACCGCCACCAGGGCCACGGACACAAAGGTCAGAGCCTGCATCCAGGCTTCAAAGTTGTTGGCCGCCATGTTCTTGATGGGAATGGAGGCCAGATTCAGGCCGATGATGGCCACCACGGCACCCGTCACCACGGGCGGCATGAAGCGCTCTATCCAGCCCGTGCCCACGACCTGCACCAGCACGCCAATCAGCGTGTAGACGGCACCGCAGGCAATGATGCCGCCCAGCGCCACGCCGATATTGGCGTTGGCACCCTGGCTGGCCGCATAGCCGGTGGCCACGTTGACCACGCCGATGAAGGCAAAGGACGAGCCCAGATAGCTGGGCACCTTGCCGCCGGTGATCAGAAAGAAGATCAGCGTGCCTATGCCGCTCATCAGCACGGCGAGGTTGGGGTCGAAGCCCATGAGGATGGGAGCCAGCACCGTGGAGCCGAACATGGCGATCACGTGCTGCACGCCCATCAGCCCGGTCTGGGGCCAGGGCAGACGCTCATCCGGCCCGATCACGCCCCCTGATTCCAACGCCGCCGAGGGCCGCTCTTTCCATTGAAAAATTCCCATCCCATCTCTCCTGGAGGTTTAAAACGGTGCCGATTATGCAAGCCGCGCCGATTTTTGGCGCAGCACAAGCACTACCGCTGGTGCGAACACCACGCGGCTGGCGGTATGGCTATCAAAACAGCAGCTATCAGCGCTTATTCGGCTTTGACTTCAACTTCAAAAAGGCCTCAGCCCAGCAAAAGACAGTCGTTGATAGCTATCAAAAGCAGTTATTTCTGCTGTAACGCCCGTGCAATGCGGTCGCGCTTGACCGTGGGCTTGGGCACCTTGAACGGGAACCACATACGCACGTCTTCTTCCAGACCGATGCCGTGCATGAAGTTGTAGATGGCCTTCTTCAGCGCCCCGCCCAAAGCGTCGTGATCCACGCCCGTGGGGTCGATGAAAGGCCTGTCGTTCTTGGCAAAGTCGCCGGGCGGCAGCGGCGGCAGCTCGATGCCGTATTCCTCGGGGTTCAGCCCCACCGGCGAGTGCACGGTGCAGCTGAAGCGGTGAAAGAAGCCGCTCTGTATGCAGCCGTTGAGGAACAGTTGGCGCACATATTCCAGCGCGTCCACCGTGTCCTGCACGGTCTGCGTGGGAAAGCCGTACATCAGATAGGCATGGACCAGAATGCCGGCCTCGGAAAAGGCCTTGGTCACGCGTGCCACCTGGTCCACCGACACGCCTTTTTTCATCAGCGTGAGCAGGCGGTCGGAAGCCACTTCCAGCCCGCCCGAGATGGCGATGCAGCCGCTGTCGGCCATCAGCTCGGCCAGCTCGGGGGTGAAGGTTTTCTCGAAACGCACATTGCCCCACCAACTGATGCCGGCATTGCGCGCAATCAGCTCCTGCGACAAGGCCTTGAGCGCCTTGGGCGGCGCGGCTTCGTCCACAAAGTGAAAGCCGGTCTGGCCGGTCTCGGCAACTATGGCTTCAATGCGGTCGGCCAGCACTTCGGCACTGGCGCCTTCGTAGCGGCCGATGTAGTCCAGGCTCACGTCGCAGAAGCTGCATTTCTTCCAGTAGCAGCCATGGGCCACGGTGAGCTTGTTCCAGCGCCCGTCGCTCCAGAGGCGGTGCATGGGGTTGAGCATGTCCAGCAGCGACAGGTATTTTTCCAGCGGCAGACCGTCCCAGGTGGGCGTGCCGACCTCGGCAAAGGCAATGTCGGCCTCCATCATGTTCACGTACTGCACAGCGCCATCGTCGCCGCGCACAAAAGTGCGCACCAGACGCGATCTGCCACGCTCGCCGCGCAGATGCGCCAGCAGCGCCAGCAGCGGGCGCTCGCCGGCATCCAGCGTCACAAAATCGAAGAAATCAAACACACGCGGCTCGGCCAGCTCGCGCAGCTCGGTGTTGACGAAACCGCCGCCCAGCACCGTGGTGATCTGCGGGTGGTGCTTTTTGATGGTCTGGGCAATGCGGAAAGCCGCATAGGCCGAGCCCGGAAACGGCACGGACAGCAGCACCACCGTGGGCTGGTGGCGCTCAATCGCCGCCAGCGTCAGCGCGCTCAGCATATCGTCCACCAAGTTGGGCGGCGCAGCCAGTGCATCGGCCAGCGGATCGAAGGTGGGCTGGCTGCCGGCCAGCGATTCGGCATAGCGCACGAATTCAAAGCGCTCATCCACCGCGTCGCGCAGCACATCGGCCAGATCGTTGAGATACAGAGTGGCCAGGTGCTTGGCCTTGTCCTGCAGGCCTAAAGCGCCAAAAGCCCAACCCAGCGGATCACCGCCCTCCTCGTCCTCATACACGTCCAGCGTGGCAAAACGCGGGCCTTCGGGCAGATAGTGGCGCCCGGCGATGCGGTGGGCCAGCGTGCTGTCGCGGCCCTGCAAAAAGGCAATGGCCGGGCCTATGGTGGCCAGATAGCGCTCCTGCTGCTCCACAAAGGACTGCACGGCCGGCGTGTGCTTTTTGGCGGGCAGAGTCTGGATGCGCTCGGCCACGGCGCGCAGGCCTTGGGGCGAAAGCAGCTCCAGCACCAGAGCCAGCGCCAGATCCTCCTGCACGGCCGTGATGCCACGCGAGCGCAAAAAGCCCGTCAGATAAGCGGTGGAAGGATAGGGAGTGTTGAGCTGCGTCATCGGCGGGATGACGGCCAGCACACGGGTAGGCAAGGCGGACATGGGGTGCAGGTCGCAGGCAAGCGCCGTTGACGGTGAAGACAGACCCCGATTATCCGTTTGCACGATCAGCCGTGCTGCACAGGTGACAAGTCAGGGGGCGAGTCCGGATGACGTCAGACGCCCCCGGCGCTAGGCTGATGCCATGGACTTCGCCCCCCAAACCTTTTCCGCCCCTTCCGCCTCATCGACTCCCGCTTATGTGCCGCAGATCCGGCTGTACCAGCAATGGTTGCAAGAGCAGCACGGTCTGAGCTTTGCCGACTATGACGCGCTGTGGCGCTGGTCGGTGACGGATCTGGATGCCTTTTGGCAAAGCATCTGGGATTACTTCGAGCTGCAGTCCCCAACGCCCCACAGCGCCGTGCTGGCGCGCAACACCATGCCCGGAGCGCAGTGGTTTCCGGGCGCGCAGCTCAATTACGTCCGGCAGGTCTTGCGCCATGTGGATGCCGCCCATGCGGCGGGCATGCCGGCCGTCGTCAGCCGCAACGAGCAAGGCCTGCAGCGCGAGCTGAGCTGGCCCGAGCTGCGCCGCCAGGTGGCTGCGCTGGCCCTGCACCTGCGCGCGCAAGGCGTGGGCAAGGGAGACCGGGTCGCCGCCTATCTGCCCAATATTCCCGAGGCCATCGTCGCCTTTTTGGCCTGCGCCAGCCTGGGCGCGGTATGGAGCATCTGCGCACCGGACATGGGCACCCATGCCGTGCTCGACCGTTTCAAGCAGATTGAACCCAAGGTGCTGATTGCCGTGGACGGCGTGCATTACGCGGGCAAGGATATCGACCGCCGCGAAGTACTGCAGGAGCTGCGCGCCGGCCTGCCCAGCGTGCAGCATGTGGTGCTGGTGCCGAACCTCAATACTTCTATAAAGATAGCTGATACCGCAGACTACATCAGCGTTACCAGCCGAAATGATGCTGAAACTGCGGCCTTCGAGCCCGAATGGCTGCCGTTTGACCATCCGCTGTGGATCGTCTACTCCAGCGGCACCACCGGCCTTCCCAAGCCCATAGTCCACGGCCATGGCGGCATGGTGCTGGTGGCCTTGCAACTCAAAGCCTTGCACAACGACATAGGCTGCAGCTACGACCCCAATAGCTGGGGCGAGCGCTACCACTGGTACAGCTCCACCGGCTGGGTAATGTGGAATGCCCAGGTCAGCGGCCTGTTGGGCGGCACGACCTGCGTGATCTTTGACGGCAGCCCCGGCGGCAGCAAGGAAAAGCCCGACTGGAGCACGCTGTGGCGCTTTGCGGCCGAAACCGGCGTGACCAGCTTTGGCTCGGGCGCAGCCTTCTACGCTAACTGCATGAAGGCCGGAGTGGATCTGTCTGGCTGCGGCGACCTCTCGCGCATACGCGGCCTGGGCAGCACCGGCTCGCCTTTGTCTGCCGAAGTGCAGCAATGGGGCACGGAGCAGTTTCGCAAGATCCGGCAGACCGGAGAGCGTGGGGGCGACATCTGGTGGAACAACCTCTCGGGCGGCACCGACTTTGCGGGCGCCTTTATCGGCGGCAACCGCGATCTGCCGCTCACGCCCGGCATCATGCAGTGCCGCCAGCTGGGCGCGGCCGTCGAAGCCTGGAACGAACAGGGCCAGCCGGTCATGGACGAAGTGGGCGAGCTGGTCTGCACCCAGCCCATTCCCTCCATGCCCCTGTACCTCTGGGGCGATACCGACGGCAAACGCTATCTGAGCAGCTATTTCGACATGTATCCGGCCGGCCACGGCCGCCAGCCCGGCGGCGGCGACGCTTCGCCAGCCATGGGCCCGGTCTGGCGCCATGGCGACTGGATTCGCCTGCTGGCGGGCGGCGGCTGCATCATCTACGGGCGCAGCGATGCCACCATCAACCGCCACGGCCTACGCATGGGCACCAGCGAGATCTACAGCGCCGTGGAAGCCCTGCCCGAGGTGCTGGACAGCATGGTGGTCGATCTCGAGTACCTGGGGCGCGAAAGCCATATGCCGCTGTTTGTGGCGCTGCGCCCCGGCGTGGTGCTCGATGAGGGTCTGCGCGCACGCATCAACGCCGCCATTCGCACCGCGCTCTCGCCACGTTTTGTGCCCGACGCCATCTATGCCGTGGCCGAGATTCCGCGCACGCTCAGCGGCAAGAAGCAGGAGCTGCCCATCAAGAAGCTGCTGCTGGGCCAGCCGCTGGCCAAGGTAGTCAACAAGGACGCCATGGCCAACCCCGGCTGCCTAGACTGGTACGAGGCCTTTGCCAGAGAACATCTGGCCAGAACTACAGCCGCAACCGCGCCTTAATCAGAGACACCCAGCAAGGGCCTAGGCGGCACCGCCGCCCCGCAGCAATGGTGTCGTTCCCCTCCCGATGCAACGTATCGATAGAGGGGGAAGCGGCGTAGCCGCTCAGGGGGAGTTACCGTCCATTGAATTGCGGCTGGCGCTTCTCGCGCCAGGCCGCGCCGCCTTCCTGCAGATCGGCGGAAGCAATCGTGGCCTGCACCGCCGCATCAATGCCGGCCTTGTCATGCACGCCGCGCGCGATGGCGTTGAGGTGCTTTTTCATGCCCAACAGTGCCAGCGGGGCCATGCCGGCCAGCGTGGTCTGCAGGCGCTGCAGCTCGGCGGCGATATCGGTACCATCTGCCAGATGGGTGAGAAAGCCGCAGTCCTTCATGGCCCTGGCATCCAGCTTCTCGGCCGTGAGAAACAAGCGTTTGGCCGTATCCACGCCCAGACGGGTGACATAGCGCTCCAGCCCCGACAGGTAGAAATGCAGGCCCAGGCGCGCGGCAGGCATGAACATCTGGCTGGCCGCCCCTCCCACACGAAAGTCGCAGGCCAGGCCCATGTCGGTGGCACCACCAAACACGCCGCCCTGAATCGCCGCAATCGTCACGGCGCGGCAGTTCTCCAGCGCATCCACCATTTCGCCAAACGAGCTGCCCGCGTTCTGGCTGTTGGCGATCTCGGCAATGTCATAGCCGCTGCAAAAATGCTTGCCCACGGACTGCAACGTCAACACCAGCACGCCGGGGCTGGCGTTGACCTGCTCGATCTGCGCGCGCAGTACCGTCAGGTCCTCGGGCAGCAGCTTGTTGGCAACTTCGGGACGGCGCAAAGTGATGCTGGCACATGCGCCTTGGATCAAAAGCTCAGGGGTCATACCTGTATTTTCATCCATGTGACAAAGTCCGAATCCGCGTTGAGTTGATGTAAGTGTTGTGGAGAGCGCCAATCAAAGCACCCTGGCTACCGCCTCGCGCGCGGGACACAGGTACACTTTGGCGTCCTCATAGCGCGTCCCTGTGGCGCCCTCTTCATCCATGGCAGTTGAACTCAACGGCGCATTGCGCCCCAGCTTTGACCTCAAGAGTGCGCAATTGCCCGTGCTGTCCATGGTGCTGCGCGAGACTGATGTGCGCGCGCTGATCGATGATCTGGCCAAACGGCTGGTCGACGATCCGGATTTCTTTGACAACGACCCGGTGTTGATCGATCTGTCCCATGTGGCCGATGCCGCCGAGGAAATCGACTTTTCCGCCCTGGTTGCCGCCTTGCGCGCCCACCGCACCGTGCCCGTGGCCGTGCGCGGCGGCAATGAAAAGCAGATGGCCGACGCCCATGCCCTGGGCCTGACGGCCGCGCCCGATATCGTTCCCGTCCGCCGGGTCGAGCCTGAGATCCGCGAAATCATCCGCGAAGTCGAAGTGCCCGTGGAAGTGCCGGCGCCGCTGGCCGATGCTCTGATCGTGGACAAGCCGCTGCGCTCGGGTCAGCGCGTCTATGCCAAGGGAACCGACATTGTGGTGCTGGCCATGGTCAGCTATGGTGCAGAGGTGATTGCCGACGGCAACGTCCATGTCTACGCGCCGCTGCGCGGCCGGGCCGTGGCCGGGGCCAGCGGCAATACCCAGGCCAGAATTTTTAGCACTTGCATGGAGGCGCAATTGCTCTCCATCGCAGGTATCTACCGCACAATTGAAACCGACTTACCCCCAGAACTGGCCGGCAAAGCTGCCAAGGTGCATCTGGAGGGTGAAAAAATCATCATCGAACCGGTGTGAACAAGACACACCGGGCGCCCCATCAACTCGCATTCATCTGTCTTTAAGGAATCGTGCAAACATGGCCAAAATCGTCGTCGTGACCTCTGGCAAAGGTGGGGTCGGCAAGACAACCACCAGCGCCAGCTTCGCTTCAGGCCTCGCATTGCGTGGCCACAAGACCGCAGTGATTGATTTCGATGTGGGTTTGCGCAATCTGGATCTGATCATGGGCTGCGAACGCCGCGTGGTCTATGACCTGATCAACGTCATCCAGGGTGAGGCCAACCTCAACCAGGCCCTGATCAAGGACAAGCAGTGCGACAACCTGTT
The DNA here is from genome assembly GCF_965139575.1 of Comamonas aquatilis. Taxonomy (NCBI): domain Bacteria; kingdom Pseudomonadati; phylum Pseudomonadota; class Betaproteobacteria; order Burkholderiales; family Comamonadaceae; genus Comamonas; species Comamonas aquatilis. The sequence goes on from NZ_CBCSIW010000009.1 coordinate 93,548, forward strand.
CGTGCTGGCTGCATCGCAAACCCGCGACAAGGAAGCTCTCACGCAAGAAGGCGTGAAGAAGGTGCTGGACGATCTGTCCGGCATGGACTTCGACTACATCATCTGCGACTCCCCCGCCGGCATTGAAAGCGGTGCGCTGTTCGCCATGCATTACGCCGATGAGGCGCTGGTGGTGACCAACCCCGAAGTCTCGTCCGTGCGCGATTCGGACCGTATTCTGGGCATGCTCAGCTCCAAGACCGCCAAGGCCATTGCCGGCGAGCCGCTCAAGGAGCATTTGCTCATCACCCGCTACAACCCCAACCGCGTGCAGGATGGGCAGATGCTGTCGCTGGAAGACATTCAGGACATTCTGCGCATCGAGCTGATCGGTGTGGTGCCCGAGTCGGAAACCGTGCTTCAGGCCTCCAACCAGGGCATCCCTGCCGTGCACATGCAAGGTTCTGATGTGGCCGAGGCCTATCAGGATGTGGTGTCCCGTTTCCTGGGCGAAGACAAGCCCATGCGCTTTACCGAAGCCATCAAGCCCGGCTTCTTCAAGCGTATCTTTGGCGGGAGGTAAGCCCTATGTCCATGTTGTCGTTTCTGCTCGGAGAGAAGAAGAAGTCAGCGTCGGTGGCCAAGGAGCGCCTGCAGATCATCCTGGCGCGTGAGCGCGTGGGTGGCGAGAATTCCGGCAAGCCCGATTACCTGCCGGCCCTGCAAAAAGAGCTGATGGCCGTGATTTCCAAATACGTGGATATCAATCCCAGCGACATCAAGGTCCAGCTGGAACGCCAGGAAAACCTGGAAGTGCTGGAAGTCAAGATCGAGTTGCCGGACGCGCCGCGCGTTTCGTAAATCGCTACGCAATCGGTAGCGCTTGGCGCTGAATGGATAAGGAAATGGGCCTCGACGGCCCATTTTCATTTCAGACTTATGGCTTCAGCGGTTCGCGCATGGTCACGAACTCTTCGGCCACCGTGGGATGCACGCCCAGCGTGGCGTCCAGCTGCTGCTTGGTCACGCCGCACTGCAAGGCCACGGCAAAGCCCTGTATCAGCTCTCCAGCGCCCTCGCCCACCATGTGCAGGCCCAGCACGCGCTGATCGGCCGATCCCACCACCAGCTTGAGGAACACATGCTCCGGCTCGGCCCCCATGCGGTTGCTCAGCGGGCGAAACGTGGACTGGAAAATCTGTACCTCCCCCACGCGCTCGCGGGCCTGGGTTTCGGATAGTCCCACAGTCCCCACATGGGGGTGGGAGAACACCGCCGTGGGCACCAGGGCGTAATCGGGCGCGCTTTTTCCGCCCTGGCCAAACAATCTATGGGCAAGCACCGTGCCCTCGGCCAGCGCCACGGGCGTCAGCGCCATGCGGTCCACCACATCGCCCACGGCATGAATGGAGGGCACCTGGGTGGTGAAGTGTTCATCGACCGCGATGGCGCCTTTGTCATTGCATTGCACGCCCACTTCTGCTAGGCCAAGCCCTTCAGTGTTAGGGCTGCGGCCGGTGGCAAACATCACGCAGTCCGCCACCAGGCTCTGGCCGCTTTTCAGCTGCAGATGCAGGCCGTCGGCTTGCTTGTCTATGGCGACAATGGCGTCGTTCCACTGAAACCCCACGCCCTGGCCCTGCATCTCTTCGGCCAGCACCCGGCCCAAGTCAGCATCAAAGTGGCGCAACAGTTGCTGGCTGCGGTGCAGCAAGGTGGTCTTTGCGCCCAGTCCATTAAAAATGGAAGCGAACTCCACGGCGATATAGCCGCCGCCGACCACCACCACGCTCTGGGGCAGTTGGGGCAGGTAAAAGGCATGGTCGGAGCTTATGGCGTGCTCCACGCCCGCAATGTCGGGCAGGCTGGGCTTGCCGCCCGTGGCGATCAGGATATGGCGGGCGGTCAGAGTCTGTCGTCCGTCCACCAGCACGCTATGGGGGCCCGACAGCGCCGCACGGCCGCGAATGATGGTGATGCCCGAGCCCTGCAGCATCTTGTCGTAGACGCTGTTGAGCCGCTCGATTTCGCGGTCCTTGTTGGCAATCAGCGTGCTCCAGTCGAACTGCGGCGCAGCAAGCTGCCAGCCGAAGCCCTTGGCTTCCTCGGCCACCTGGCTGAAATGCGCGGCATGGCTGAGCAGTTTTTTGGGAATGCAGCCCACGTTGACGCAGGTACCGCCCAGTCGGCCCGACTCCACCACCGCCACGCGCGCCCCCAGACTGGCGGCCACACGGCTGGCACGCACGCCGCCGGAGCCCGCGCCAATCACCAGAAAGTCATAGTCGAAATCGCTGTGCTGCATATCTGTCTCGCTCTTGGTTGGAGTACCGACTCTAACCAAGACAGACAGAACCGGCCGCCACCGCGGTTATCGCGAGCCACTCGCCGGATTCAGAACGGCTTGTCCCCGATGACAGTGGCGCGGTGCATGCGGCGCACGGCCGGAAAATAGTCCTGAACCGCATAGTGCTGGGTGGCGCGGTTATCCCACATGACGATGGTGTCGGGCTCCCAGCGCAGGCGCATCTGGTACTCCAGAATCGCTGGCTGGCGCAGCAGATAGGCCATCAGATCCTGCTGCTGGGCATGGATTTCATTGGCCGAGCGAAAGCTGTCTAAGTGCGCCGTGAAGTTGGCAAAGTGGGTAACGAAGGTCTCGTTCACATACAGGATTTTCTTGCCGCTTTCCGGGTGGGTACGCACCACGGGATGCACCACGGGCGGGTATTTGGCACGGGCCTGGGCCTGCTCCTCGGGTGTCATGCGGGCGCCGAAGGAGGGCAGGATGTCGTGCACGGCAAACAGCTTGGCAATCTGCTGCTTGCGCGCCTCAGGCAGCTTTTCGTAGGCCAGCTCCATATTGATCCAGACCGTATCGCCGCCCACTTCCGGGCATTCCACACAGCGCAAAATGGAAGCCATCGAAGGGGTTTCGCGCCAGGAAACATCGGTGTGATAGACGTTCTCGGTGCCTGGCATTTTGTGGTTGCCGCCCAGCAGGACCAGCTCGGGATGATCGGGATGCGGGGGCAAGACGGGGTGCCGCTCCAGCTCGCCGAAACACCGTGCAAACGCCACATGCTGGCCAGCGGTGATGTTCTGCGCGCGAAATACCAGCACCTTGTGCGCCACCAGCGCCTGGCGTAGCTCGCCGACCTGTGCTTCACTCAAGGGCTGGCGCAGATCGATGCCAGACACCTCCACGCCAATTGCTGGCGAGATGCGTTTGAGCCGTATGCCGCTCTGGCCAGTGGTGGCCACCTGGGCCTGGGTACGGACGATGCGGTCTTCACACTCGATCATGGCTTACCTCCAAAGCATTGCAGAGATTCAAACAAGGCTTTGGTTCATGCCGACAAACCGCAGCCACCAGAACTTGTTTCCGATCTCGGGCAATCTATGGTGCTGCAGGACGGACCGTATCGTTCAATGTGACTAGGTGCAGTTCCCAGGCTGGCCAGGATTTAGCATAGCAAAAAGGCTTCTTGCGAAGCCTTTGAAAGTTCTCAGCCCATCAGGCCGCCGGTATGCATATGCCCTGCGTGGTAGAGCAACGGCGGACGTTCGCGGTGGTGCTCGCAGTGCTCGACCTCGCCGATGAAGATGAGGTGATCGCCCTCTTCATGATGGTTGCGGTTGCGGCATTCAAAGACCGCGGTGCACTCGTCCAGCAAGGGCACGCCATGCACGGAGTCATGGTGTGCCGTGTGGCTGAAACGATCCGCGCCCTTGAGCGCAAACAGCTCGGCCAGCGGCTTTTGCGATGCGGCCAGCACATGGATGGCGTAGTGCGAGCAGTTCTTGAAGATGGGCAGGGACTTGGCCCCCAGGCCCAGGCTCCACAGCACCAGCGAGGGGTGGAGCGAGAGCGCGTTGAACGAGCTGACGGTGGTGCCCACCGGTTGGCCCTCGGGCCCACGCGCCGTGATGATGGTCACGCCGGTGGCAAACTGGCCTAGCGCATCGCGAAACTCGCGCTGCGAGAAAGCAGGGGCCGAACGCAGGCCAGAAGTGGTCAGAGCGGAATTCACAAGAGCCTGATGCAAGAACCGCAACCCGGCAAAGGTGCGGCGAATCCAAAAAGACAACGGAGCTTGAGCTCCGTCAAACACCTCGATTATCGGTGCGATGCCGGCATGGCGCTGATGAAAAGGGCTTAGCCGGCAGCGCATGCGCGCAGCCAACTCTCAAAGCTAGTGGATTTGATAGCTGATACCGCTTACTAACAGTTAATTTCAGAAGAAAATTCATCTGAAAATCAATTTATGAAAGCGTAACAAGCTCTCATAAAGTGAGCACCACGCCATCGTTAGCCCAAGCGGGTCTGGGCCAGCGCCGCCGCATATTGCTGCAGCCAGCCGCCCATCTTGGCGCGGGTGCAGCGCTGCAGCTGCATCAGCAACTCGTGCTCTGCCCGGGGCAAGGCATAGCGCTGGCTCAAATCCTCTTGCATGCGGGCCAGCAGGGCAGCAGCCATTTCGGCGTCGGCCAGGGCCCGGTGGGCACGCCCGGTTGACGGCAGGTGCAGATGGCGGGCCAGATTGCCCAGGCTGTGGCTGGGCGCCTCAGGGTAGATGCGGCGCGAGAGCAAAACCGTGCAGGCAAAAGGCTGGACGGCGGCCACCCCGGCCAGCGCCAGTTCGGCCTGCCAGAACTTGCTGTCAAACGAAGCGTTGTGCGCCACCATGGGCGCCCTGCCGACAAACCGCGCGGCCTCGCGCATGACCTGGGCCGCAGGCGGTGCACTGCGCACCATGGCGTTGGTGATGCCGGTCAGATCGGTGATGAAGGGCGATATCCAGGCCTCGGTCTGCATCAGGCTTTGAAAGCGGTCCACCACGCGGCCCTGCGCCAGCAGCACGATGGCCACTTCCGTGGCCCGCGCGCCCTGGGCCGGGCTCATGCCCGTGGTTTCAAAGTCGATGACGGCAATCGCAGAACTCATGGCGGCATTGTGCCGTGGCGCGAAGCCCAACGCCCTTAGAACGTGTTGACGATCTCTACGCAGCCGCGTTGAGACGCAATCGGGATGAGTTCTTAGTCCGCGCCCAACTCTTCCTCGGTGGGCACGCCCAGGCGCTGCACCACCAGCTCCAGCAGCTGATAGAGCTGCGCCACTTCCTCGCTGCCGACCAGACGCTCGATCTCGGCATAGATCTCTTCGGAGTGCGGTGCAATCTCGGCCACCATGGCATGGCCCGCAGGCGTCAAACCAAACTCCGAACCGCGCAGATCACCCACATGGCGGCCGCGCTTGATCAGCTGACGGCCTTCCAGCGTCTTGAGCAGGCGCGAGAGGCTGGGCATGCTGATGAAGGTCATCTGCGACAGATCCATGGGGCGCAAGCGGCGATCGGACGCCGACATGGCCCGGATCACGCGCCACTGCTGCTCGGTCAGTCCATGGGCGCGCAGCGAGGGGCGAAAGCGCACCATGACCGACTCACGGGCCTTGAGCAAGGCCATGGGCAGGGAGCGCGCAAAAGAGCGCATGGGTTCAACGGCGTGGATGGTGTTGTGCTGGGTCATGACAGGGATAGAAAACTCACCCGATTGTATGTAAGTAGTTTGACGTACTCCGCAACTCAAGGTCACTATTGCGTTCCGGCGCAAAGCGACCCAGGTGCTCCATCCGGAGCCTCGTGTGCTGCGCTCAATAGGTGCTGCTGGCCGCCAGGGGCTTCACATCCTTGAACTGGGCCGCCAAAGCCGTAGTGGCCCGCACCAGCAGGCCGGTATCCAGGCCCACGGCCACAAAGCTGCAGCCCAGTTGCAGGTACTTGCGCGCCAGTGCCTCGTTAGGCGTCAGAATGCCGGCGGCCTTGCCTGCGCGGCGTATGCGCGCAATCGCATCGGCAATGGCGGCCTGCACCTCGGGATGTCCGGGATCGCCCACATGGCCCATGGCGGCCGACAGATCGGCCGGGCCTATGAACACGCCATCCACGCCCTCGGTGGCGGCAATCGCATCCAGATTCTTCAGCCCCTGCACCGACTCCACCTGCAGCAGCATGCACACCTGCGCATTGGCCTCGTGGTAGTAGTCGGCGCGGCGTCCCCAGGCCGATGCGCGCGCGCCGGCCATGCCGCGTATGCCGCCCTTGCCATCGTCTTGCGGATAGTGCGAAGCCCGCACAATGCGCGCGGCCTGCTCGCCGTTATCGACCATGGGCACCAGCAGCGTCTGCACGCCCAGATCCAGATACTGCTTGATCAGCATCTCGCCGATTTCTCCATGGCCCATGGGAATGCGCGCAATCGGATGGCTGGCCGGATGAGCCGCAACCGCCTGCAACTGGCTCAGCAAGGTCAGCGTGTCATTGGGGCCGTGTTCGCCGTCGATCAGCAGCCAGTCAAAACCCGCACCGGCACAGATTTCCGCCGTGTACGGGCTGCCCAGCCCCAGCCAAAGGCCGATCTGCGGCTGGCCTTGTGCAATCGCGCGCTTGAAGGCGTTGATCGGTGTTTGCATTGTCATTTCAATACCCCATGCACAGATACTTGGTGCTGACGTACTCCTCGATCCCGGCGGCACCACCTTCGCGCCCCAGGCCCGATTGCTTGACGCCGCCAAACGGCGCCACAGCCGTGCTGATGATGCCGCTGTTGATGCCCACCATGCCGTATTCCAGCGCCTCACTCACACGCCACACGCGGCCCACATCGCGGGCATAGAAGTAAGCTGCCAGACCGAACTCCGTGTCGTTGGCCATGCGAATCGCCTCTTGCTCGCTCGTGAAGCGAAACACCGGTGCCACGGGGCCAAACACCTCCTCTTTGGCGATGCGCATGCCGCTCTGGACATTGCCCAAAATGGTGGGTTCATAGAAGCTGCGGCCCAGCGCGCTGCGCTTGCCGCCGGTGATGACTTGCGCGCCCTTGGCCAGCGCCTCTCCCACCAGCTCTTCGACTTTTTCCACCGCCGCATCGTCGATCAGCGGGCCTTGGGTGATGCCGTCTTCGGCACCATTGCCGACCTTCAGCGCCTGCACCGCAGTCTTGAGCTTTTGCATGAAGGCCTCGTACACGCCGTCCTGCACCAGCAGGCGGTTGGCGCACACACAGGTCTGTCCGGTATTGCGGTATTTGGAAGCCATGGCACCTTCCACGGCGGCGTCCAGATCGGCATCGTCGAACACGATGAACGGAGCGTTGCCGCCCAGCTCCAGCGACATTTTCTTGAGCGTGGGCGCGCATTGCGCGGCCAGCACACGCCCGACTTCGGTAGAGCCGGTAAACGTGAGCTTGCGCACCACCGGGCTGGCCGTCAGCACGCCGCCAATGGCCCGCGCCGAGCCGGTAAGCACGCTGAAGACACCGGCAGGCACGCCGGCGCGCTGGGCCAGCTCGGCCAGGGCCAGTGCCGACAGCGGTGTTTGCTGCGCAGGCTTGACGATGATGGTGCAGCCGGCGGCCAGGGCCGGTGCCACCTTGCGCGTGATCATGGCGGCCGGAAAATTCCAGGGCGTGATGGCAGCACACACGCCCACCGCTTCCTTGGTCACCACAATCTTTTTATTGCCCCAGGGCGAAGGCACGGTGGAGCCGTAAACACGGCGCGCCTCTTCGGCAAACCATTGCACATAGGACGCTGCGTAGGCGATCTCGCCACGCGACTCGGCCAGCGGCTTGCCCTGCTCGGCCGTCATGATCTGGGCCAGGTCTTCCTGGTGCTGCATCAGCAACGCAAACCACTGCTGCAAGACGGCGGAACGCTGGTCGGCGGTTTTCGCTTTCCACAGCACAAAGGCCTGCTGCGCCGCATCAATGGCGCGCCGGGTTTCAACCTCGCCCATTTTGGGCACCTGGGCCAGCAACTCGCCCGTGGCGGGGTTGTGCACATCCAGAGTGGCGCCCGCATCGGCGGTCTGCCACTGACCGTCGATCAGGCACAGGTTTTTGAGCAGGCTGGGATCACGCAATTTCAACAACATTTCTCTCTCCTCACGACCGCTGGCCGCAGCTAATTTCCAAGTCAGACAAAGCAAAACTGCAGCTTGCCCAGTGCGCCATAGTCGGCCTCGAATGCATCACCCTGGCGTGCGGCAACCGGGCGGGTGAAGGACCCCGCCAGCACGATCTGCCCGGCTTGCAGCGACTCGCCCCAGGGGGCCAATTTATTGGCCAGCCAGGCCACGCCGATCGCCGGATGCCCCTGCACTCCAGCGGCCAGCCCCGTCTCTTCCACCACGCCGTTCTGACGTAGGATGGCTCCGCACCAGGGCAGGTCCACCGCCGCCGGAGCTACGCGCTTGGCGCCCAGCACAATGCCGGCGTTGGCGGCGTTGTCGCTGATGGTGTCGAACACCTTGCGCATCTTCTGGGTGTGGCGGTCCAGCTGCTCAATGCGCGAGTCAATGATCTCTATGGCCGGCGTCACGTACTCGGTGGCGGCCAAAACATCCTGCAGCGTGATTTCCTTGCCACCGGGCAAGCCCGGGCCCAGCAGCGGCGCTTTGAGCACAAAGGCCAGCTCCACCTCCACGCGCGGGGCGATGAAGTTGTGCAGCGGAATCTCCAGCACCTGACCCGGCGTCGCCATGTAGAGCATGGAGTCGAGCAGCGTACCGAAATCGGGTTCGTCGATCTGGCTGGAGATCTGCATGGCCCGCGAGGTCAGGCCGATCTTGTGACCTATCACCTTGCGTCCGGCAGCCAGCTGCATACCCACCCATTCGCGCGAGACGCGGTAGCCGTCCTCTATGCTCATGCCGGGAAAACGTTTGGAAAAATGCTCGATCTGCACGCGCGATTTCTCGCTTGCATCGAGCTCCTGGGCCAGTTGTGAAATCAGTTCAGCGCTAAACATATTCAAAGCTTTGCAAACAAGGGATGCAGCGTGCTGTGCTTGCCGTCGTAGACCTGGCCTGGCGATTCATCCACCTGCACGGTCAGACCCAGATGACGCTGCTCAAACAAGGGCTTCAGATGCGCTTTTGCGCAATCCAGAAGTGCATCTCCGGCGCTTTTTTTCACAGGCTCGGAACGCCCTCTGCCCATGCGCAGATTGAGGTAGACAAAGCCGTAGTCGCCGTCACCGCCCGCAGCTTGGCCCGCCGCTCCGCCATCGGCCACGGCCGAGTGCGGCGCCGGGTAGGCAAACACGCGTATACCGCCGAAGGGAAAGACCTGGCTGCCGTCTTCGGCACGCACGGTCTGCATGGTGTCGGCCAACTTGCGACACAGAGCGCCCATATCGGTGTGCGCGTCCAGATTGGCGGTATAGAGAATGACGACATGGGGCATGAAATCAAATCCTTGTCAGAGTCTGCCGCCCATGGCGGCTGCCATGCTGGCATGGCTGGCCTGGGCCGCAGGAATGGCGTCGCCGCTTTGCGGCGTGATGGGAAAAACGGCATTGAGCTGGCCCGTACCGGAGGCACCGAAATACGGAGTGATGATCTCGGCCGCAGCGTCGTAATCCGACCACCCCAGAGCGCCCATCAGCATGGCCGTGTCGTGCATGAAACCTTCGCCATGGCCCTTGGCTGCGTACTCGGGCAACATGCCGCAAAAAGCCTGCCATTCGCCCGCCTGCCACATGCGCACCACCTCCCTGTCCAGCTGCTCCAGAAAAGGGCTCCAGATCTTGAAGGCGAACTCGGGCGCCAGGCCGTTTTGCGCAAAGCGGTGCGACATGGAACCGCTGGCCAGAATAGCCACCGTGCCATCGTATTTTTCTTCGATGGCACGGCGAATCGCCCAGCCCAGACGCGCGCTGTCGTTGAGGTAATGGGCCATGCACATGGCCGAGACCGACACCACCTTGAACTGCTGATCCGCATTCATGTAACGCATGGGCACCAGCGTGCCGTATTCGGGCTCCAGCGTGGTGGCATCGTGGGCCAGTGTTTCCACGCCCAGGGCATTCGCCTCGGCTGCCAGCAGCTTGCCCAGTTCCGGGTTGCCGGGAAACTCGAACGGCATATGGCTGATGAAATGCGGCAACTCGTTGCTGGTGTATGAGCCCTGAAAGTGCGGGCCGCAAAGCACGTGATAGCCGGCGTTGACCAGCCAGTGCGTATCGAACACCACCAGCGTGTCCACCCCCAGCGCGCGGCAGCGGCGGCCGATTTCCTTCAGGCCGTCAATCGCATCCTGGCGCGTGCCTTTGCGCGGACCGTCAATCTCACTGAGGTAGATCGACGGCACATGCGTGATCTTGGCGGCCAATGCAAGCGTCCCCATGATGTCTCCTTATCAAAACAATAGCTGTCAGCGCTTATTGCGTGAAGGCTGGCATTGAATTTCAATGCCAGCGCCTCACGCAAGCTGCTTCAACCCATGGTGATGTTGGCGCGGCGAATGATTTCGGCATATTTGCCGATTTCGCTGTTCACAAAACCACTGAACTGCGCCGCGCTTCCCGGCTGCGCCACCACGCCGCTCTTGGCAAAAACTTCCACCACATTGGGGCTGGCCAGCGCCTTGTTCACCTCGGCATTCAGGCGCTGCACAATCGCATCCGGCGTGGCGGTCGGTGCCAGCAGCCCCTGCCAGGAGTTGGATTCCAGCGCCACGCCCTGCTCGGCCAGCGTGGGCACCTGGGGCGCAAAGCGCGAACGCTTGGCCGTTGCCATGCCTATGGCCGTGAGCTTGCCGCTTTCGATGTGCCCCCGGAATTCAGACCAGTTGCCGAACATCACCATGACCTGCCCGCCCAGCAAATCCGTGAGCGCCGGCCCCTGACCCTTGTAAGGCACATGCACCATGTCCACACCCAGCATCTGGCATAGCAAGGCCCCCGACAAGTGGGCCGAGGTGCCGTTGCCGAACGAGGCATAGGTCAGAGCATCGGGCTTGGCCAGCGCGGCTTGCTTCAGGTCCGCCAGGGTCTTGATGCCGCTCGAAGGATGGGTGGCCAGCACATGTTCCGACAGGCCCATCAGCGCCACCGGTTTCAGATCCCGCGTCGTGTCATAGGGCAGGCTTTTGACCAGTGTCTTGTTGGCCGTAAAGCTGTTGGCCACGCACACCAGGGTGTAACCGTCGGCAGGCTGCTTGGCCACATAGTCCACGCCGATCACCGTGCCGGCACCGGGCTTGTTTTCCACAATCACGGACTGCCCCAGTTGCTTGCTCAGCTCGGTACCGACCAGACGCGCCACCATATCCGTGGTGCCGCCGGGCGTGAAGGGGACGACGATGCGCACAGGCTTGCCGGGCCAAGCACCGGTCTGGGCCAGCGACAGGCCTGCTGCCGATGCCAGCGCGGCCGCAGTACCTGCGTGCAGAAAATCACGACGTTGCATTCTTGTCTCCTAGTTTTGGATTTTCTATGCCTCAACCGCTTGATGAATAAGCGCGAACCGCTATCAAAACAGTGCACCATGCATCAAATTTTGCTGCTGCGCTTACACGCCCCAGTGTGGGATGTGATGGCTGCCCATGGACACGGCAATGTTCTTGGGTTCGCAGAACACTTCATAGCTCCAGCTGCCGCCTTCGCGACCCGTGCCCGATGCCTTGGTGCCGCCAAAAGGCTGACGCAGATCACGTACGTTCTGGCTGTTCACAAAGCACATACCGGCTTCCACGGCCGCAGCCACGCGGTGGGCCTTGCCGATGTTCTCGGTCCATACATAGCTGGACAGCCCGTACTGAATATCGTTGGCCAAACGGATGGCCTCGGCCTCGTCGCTGAACGGGATGATGCAAGCCACGGGGCCGAAGATTTCTTCCTGCGCAATCCGCATGCGGTTGTCCACATCGGCAAACACCGTGGGCAGCACATAGTTGCCCTTCTTCACGCGGTCGGCCACCACGGGTGCCTCCAGGCCGCCGCACAGCATGTTGGCACCTTCCTTCTGACCGAGTTCTATGTAGTGGCGTACCTTGGCCAGATGGCCCTGGCTGATCATGGGGCCGACTATGGTTTTTTCATCCAGAGGGTCGCCCACGGTGATGCGTTTGGCACGCTCCACAAAGCGCTCGACGAACTTCGCGTAAATGCCTTTTTGCACCAGGATGCGGCTGCCTGCCGTGCAGCGTTCGCCATTGTTGGAAAATATCATGAACACGGCCGCATCCAGCGCTCGCTCGAAGTCGGCATCGTCAAAAATCACGAACGGACTTTTGCCGCCCAGCTCCATGCTGAACTTCTTGAGTCCGGCAGATTGCACGATGCGATTGCCCGTGGCCGTGGAGCCGGTGAATGACACGGCGCGCACATCACGATGCGCCACCAGCGGCTCGCCGGCCTCCTTACCATAGCCGTGCACCAGATTCAGCACGCCCGGGGGGATGCCGGCCTCCAGTGCCAGCTCGCCGAGGCGGGCCGCCGTCATGGGCGACAGCTCGCTCATCTTGAGCACGGCGGTGTTGCCGAAAGCCAGACAGGGCGCAACTTTCCAGGTCGCTGTCATGAAGGGCACATTCCACGGCGAGATCAGCGCGCACACGCCCACGGGGTGGAACAGCGTGTAGTTCAGGTGCGTAGGCGTGGGATAAGTATGGCCGTCCACCCGCGTGCACATCTCGGCAAAGTAGTAGAAGTTGTCGGCGGCGCGCGGAATCAATTGCTTGCCGGTTTGCGCAATCACCTGGCCGCAATCATTGGTCTCGGTCTGGGCGATTTCGGGCACATGCTGGGCGATCAAGTCGCCCAGTTTGCGCACCAGCTTGGCGCGCTCGGTGGCCGGCGTATTGGCCCATTTGGGAAACGCCTCCTTGGCCGCCGCCACCGCGGCGTTCACTTCCGCTTCGCCACCCGAAGCCACCTCGGCCAGCACCTCCTGCGTGGCGGGGTTCACGGTTTCGAAATAGTCTTTGCCCGCCACGGATTGGCCGTTGATCAGATGATCGATGCGCATGGGTTTTCTCCTGAATTCTTGCTAGTTAAGCCTGAGCCAGCAGCTCGTCGCCGCCAATGAAATTCACCAGCCGGCCCACGCCCTCGATCTCGGTCACGATCTCGTCACCGACTCTGGAATCAGCCACGCCATCGGGGGTGCCGGTCAGAATCAGATCGCCGGGATTGAGCGTCATGAAGCTGGACAAATGGGCAATCAGCGCGGGAATGCTGTGCACCATGTCGGCGGTGTTTCCGTCCTGTTTCAGCTCGCCATTAACCCAGCTTCTGAGGCGCAGATTCATGGGGTCGGCAATGTCGGCCGCATCCACAAACCACGGGCCCACGGGCGTTGCGCCATCGCGGTTTTTGACGCGCAGATTGGGGCGGTAAAAGTTCTCCAGATAGTCGCGTATTGCGTAGTCATTGGCGGTCACGTAACCGGCCACCACGCTGTAAGCGTCTTCTTTTTTGACATGGCGGCAAGTCTTGCCAATCACCACGCCCAGCTCGCACTCGAAGTGCATGTATGTCACGTCCGCCGGCCGGCGTGTATGGCCGCGGTGGCCGTTCAGGGCATTCGGGCCTTTGAGAAAGACCAGCGGCTCTTCGGGCGCCTTGTTGAAGGCAATTTCCTTGGCGTGATCGGCGTAGTTCAGACCCAGCGCAAAAATGGTGCCGAACTCCATGGGCGGCAGCCATTGCAGCTCGGTTTCAGCCACGGAGCGGCCGTCGGGCAACAGCACCTGGCCGTCAGAAGATTCGATGACCTGAAGCACTTTGCCATCCAACACAATGCGTCCGTACCTCATGCCTGCACCTCCTGAATCACCGTATGCGTCAACTCGCCCAGACCGGGCACTTTGATCTGCACGACATCGCCTGGATGCGCCAGCGGCGAGCCTTCGCCAGGCCCCAGCAGCAGCACATCGCCTGCGGCCAGCGTCATGAATTCCGTCACATCGGCAATCAGCTGCGCGGCCGGGCGCACCAGCGTGGCAAAGCTGCGCTCGTAAGCGCGCTCGCCGTTGATGACAATGCTGAGCGTGGCTGCATCGAGATCGAAACCGGCTTCGTCATGAAACATGGGGCTTAGAGGACAAAAACCATCACGGTCGCGCTGGCGTATGGCGGGGCGGTAGTAGTTTTCGTGGGGCAGCGTCACATCGCTGACCAGCACGAAACCGGCGACATGGCCAAGTGCCTGATCTACCGACACGCGCGTAGCGGTTTTGCCTATCACCAGGCCTATCGTGGCATCGATGCGCACCACACCTGGATCGGCGGGCACGGCCACGGCAGCACCGTCCAGCGCGAAGGTGTTGCGCGGCTTGATGTAGAGCACGGGTGCCTGCGGCGCAGCCTTGTAGGGCGCGCTGTCGAACTCGGGCGTCAGGCGCTCCACGGTGGCACGGTCATTGAGCAGCACACCGTACACGGTGGCCAGCGGCAATCCGTCGTTCAGAAGAATGGGCTGAGTCTGCATGGTTGATATTTAGTTAACACGGTAATTATTCTCGCGAATAAATCACACGTCAACCAATGCAGATCGGGGTTTTCCCGCGACTTGAAGCCTCAGGCCGTCAGCACCGCCTGCTGCTGACGCTGAGGTCTGTCGGCCTGGCCCCAGAAGCCAAAGTCCAATGCGGGCCGCTCGCCGCTGATCAGCGCCGCCAAGGCCTTGCCCGAGCCTGCACCATGCGTCCAGCCCAGCGTGCCGTGGCCGGCGTTGATCCAGATGCCTGGGGCCGCGGTAGCACCGATGCAGGGAATATTTGTCGGCGTGGCAGGTCGCAGACCGCACCAGAACTGCGGGTCGCCACCTTGCTCGGGCAAGCGGGTGTCGCATACGCCGGGCAGGATTTCCTCGATGCGCTGCACCAGCATATGGCAGCGCGCGCGGGCCGTGGCGCTGTCCAGCGCGAGGTCGTAACCGCCAATTTCTATCGTTCCCGCAACGCGCAGCTGATTGCCTAGGCGGCTCATGGCGATCTTGCGGCTGTCGTCGATGGTGGAGACCCAGGGCGCTTTTTCGGGCTGCAGAATGTTCAGCGTGGCGCTATAGCCTTTGCCAGGGTAGATGGGAGCCTTGACGCCCAGCGGCCTGAGCAACTGCGGCGTGTAGCTGCCGCAGGCCACGACGATGGCATCCGCCGTCAACAAACGGCTGGCCGCACTGTGATGAGCCCGAATGCGCACGCTGGCCGGCTTGCCCGGCTGTGCGGCTTGCAACTGCTCGATCTGGGTGTCGTAGAGAAAATTCACGCCGCGCGCAGCGCACAGCTGAGCCAGCTTTTCGGTGAACCCGCGCGCGTCGCCGCTCTCGTCGCTGTCGGTGAACGTGCCGCCGGCAATCTGCTCGCCATAAGCACTGAAGGCCGGCTCGATCTTCAGCAGCTCATCGCGGCTGACCAGGCGGCGCTGCACGCCGTGGCGGCGCATCAGCTCCACCGCTTCCGCGGCCTCGTCAAAAGCCTGCTGGCTGCTGTAGAAATGGGCAATGCCGCGTTCCAGGCGGTTGAATTCAATGCCGGTCTTTTGCACCACGTCCTTAAGCGCCACATGGCTGTAGGCACCCAGGGCCACGATCTGCTGCACATTGCGCGCAAACGCGCCGTCATTGCAATGGGCTAGAAACTGCAGGCACCAGCGCCACTGGGCCATGTCCAGCTGGGGCCTGAACAGCAGCGGCGCCTGTTTGTCGAACATCCATTTGAGCGCCTTCCACGGCGCCTGGCGGTTGGCCCAGGGCTCGCAGTAGCTGACGGAGATTTGCCCCGCATTGGCAAAACTGGTCTCCAGCGCCGGGCCGCTTTGGCGGTCCACCACGGTGACTTCATGTCCGCGCTCGCGCAGATGCCAGGCGGTACTGATGCCGATGATGCCGGCGCCCAAGACAATGATGTTCATGCGGCCAGTGTCAGCACTCTTGCCGTCAATCAAAAGCACTATTAAATTTTCAGCAGATTCATCAGTTTCACTTATGGGATTGCCATGACCTCCTGGGACCCGGCGGCACTCGAATGCCTGGCCGCCATCGTGGAAGAAGGCGGCTTTGAGCGCGCTGCGCAAAAGCTGCACATCACGCAATCGGCCGTGTCGCAGCGCCTGCGTGCACTGGAGATGCAGGTGGGCTCGGTGCTGGTGCAACGCACCCGCCCCGCCAAGGCCACCAGTGCCGGGCGGCTGCTGCTCAAGCATGCCAAGCAGCTGCGCCTGTTGCGGGCCGATGTGGCGCGCGAACTGCAGGAGCTGGCACCACAGACCGGACAAAGTCTGGCGGGCGAGACCATCTCTATTGCCATCAACGCCGACAGCATTGCCACCTGGGCCATGACGGCGCTGGACGCCCTGGTCAAGGACGGGCTGCCGCTGGAGGTGCTGGTGGATGACCAGGACTTCACCCAGGAGCTGCTGCGCTCCGGCCAGGTCATGGGCTGCGTGACCACCCTCAAGCAGGCCTTGCGCGGCTGCACGGTGCGGCCGCTGGGCGCCATGCGCTATGTGGCCGTGGCAGCCTCGGCCTTTGCGCAGGACAAGCTGCCGCAGGGACTGACGCGCAAGAACTTCAACACGTTGCCGTTTCTCTCCTTCAACCGCAAGGACGATATGCAGACCGAGTTCGTGGCACGTAGCCTGGGTCTGAAAAACGTCTCGCTGCGCCATCAGATTCTGCTGCCCAGCTGCGAGGCCCAGGTACGTGCCGTGCGCGCCGGCTGGGGCATGGCCGTACTACCGCAGCTGCTGGTGCGGGCCGATCTCGACAGCGGCGCTCTGGTGGAAGTGGCACCCGGCCATGCGCTGGCGATTGCGCTGTTCTGGCACTGCTGGAATCTGGAGTCGCGCGTGCTCTCCCGTGTCAGCGACGCGCTGCTGGACAGCGCCCGCACGCTGCTGGTTCAGCCATGAAAAAAGCCGTGCCTAACGGCGCGGCTTTTCAGATTTCAACAGAGGTGCTTTGGTTTTTGTAGCTATTGCCGTCTGCTCTTGCTTGATTTCATCGCGCTATATGCTTGAGATACATTGAGCATAAGCGCCAGCAGCTATGAAATCTGAAGATCGTCAGGCCATCAGCGGATCAGCAGCACAGGAATGGTGCAGCCCGCCAGCACTTGCGAGCTGACCGAACCCATGACCAGACGGCCCAGCGCGCTGTGGCCGTGGGTGCCCATGACGATCAGGTCGTACTGACCTTCTTGCGCGTACTTGACGATGGTTTCCGCAATCGGACCGACCTTGCTCACGCTTTTCGCGTTCACGCCATGGGTCTGCAAAGTCGCGAGCACGGGCTCCAGAATCTTCTGGCCTTCTTCGTCGTAGTACTGCTCCACCACCTCCTTGCCCAAGGCCGCACGTGCACGCGGGGGCAGCAGAGGTTGGACGGTGATGACGGTGTATTCACGGCTGGCGCTCAGCATCTCCTGATGGGAGCTCAGATAGGCCAGAATTTTCTGCGTGTAGTTGCTACCGTCGACTGCGAGCAAGATCTTCATACCGGGTCCTCCATGTTGATGATTCAAGCCTAAGCTGTTGGCAGTATGACAGTCTTGACTTAACTCAAGTCAATTGTTGCTGTCGGCAAAAATCCGATCTGCTCGCCTTTGCGCGCATAGCCCAGGGGATTGGCCACCACCCGGCAACGCCAGGCCCGGCCGTCGTCATGCTGGCCGCTGACCACATAATCGCTAGGGCAATGCAGATGGCCGTGCAGCCACAGATCGGCATAGGGCAGACAGTCATCCATCACATTGCAAAAACCGGCCGTGCCTGGCACCAGGCCGTAGCGCGGATCGGCACTTTTGAGGCTGGGCGCAAAGTGGGTGACGGCCACCGTCGGCCCGTCGAACGGCTGACGCAGGGCAGCCCGCAACCAGTCCTGACAGACCAGACACTCCTCGCGCATGGGTTCGGCCAGAAACGGCTCCCCATGGCGGCTGCCGCCGGTTTTGCGCAGATAGAAGTTGGCGGCGCGAAACGCCTTGTCGCGCAGCCGGTGCAGGCGGGTGGTGTCGCTCACGCCCTCGTTCATGGCGATGGCGTCAAAGTCGCTCCACAGTGTGGTGCCTATGAAGCGCACGCCGTCCATGACCACGGTTTCGCGATCCAGCCAGATCAGGCCCAGGCGATCGCAGGTTTGGCGCAGACGCAGACGCGCCTCGTCAAAGTCCTGGGAATCGTATTCGTGGTTGCCGGGCACAAACAGCACGGGGGCGGGCCAGCCCGCGTACTGCGGCAGCGGCGAAAAGCGCTCCAGCCCGAAATTCTCTCCATTCACCTGGGTGGAGCTTTGGTAGGAGCCGATATCGCCCGCCAGCACCAGCACATCGGCGCCAGCAGCCGGCTGGGCTTCGAATTGGGGATGGACTTCAAGGTGCAGGTCGGACAACAGCTGGATCTTCATGGCTGTCAGTGTATTCAAGCGTGCGGCGGCACCGGCACATGGTGGTTGGAAAAAGTGACTGCCGCCGCGCGTGCCAGCGTCCTGAGCAACCAGTCATAGGCCTGGGGATGGGGGCCGCGACGGCGCCACAGCGCATCCACATGCACGGGCGTCACGTCAAAAGGCAGCTCGCGCAGCACCAGTTGCTCCTCCATGCCCGTCACCGGCACAAAGTGGCGCGGCAAGATGGTGAGCAGGTCCGAATGCATGATCACCCGCCCGGCGGTGAAGAACTGATTGACGGTGAGCACCACCTCGCGCGAGCGGCCCAGTGAGGCCAGGGCCTCGTCGATAAAGCCGAACGAGCGGCCAGAAAAACTCACCAGCATATGGCGGGCCGCGCAGTAATTGTCCAGCGTGAGTTGCACATGCTCCAGCGCATGGCCTTTGCGCATCACGCACAGGTATTCGCCCTCGTACAGTCGCCGGTTGTCGAAGGCCACCAAGGCACCGGCCTGGGCCCGGGCCGTCAGATCGGCCAGCACGGCGGGAAAGTAGCCCACGGCCATGTCGGCCTCGCCGGCATCGAGCAGAGCACGCGGATCGCGCGTGACCAGCGGCAGCAGGCGTATGCCTACACCGGGGGCTTCTTTTTCCAGAATCGGGTATAGCGGCGGGATCAGCGTGGCGGCCGTGGCATCGGCCATGGCCAGCACAAACGTGGTGTGGGCAGTCTCGGGGTTGAAATCGTCGGGCGACAGCGCGCCTTCCAGATGCTGCAGCGCTTCGCGTATCACCGGCCACAAGGCCTGAGCGCGCGGCGTGGGCTCCACCCCCTGGCCCTGGCGCACCAGCAGCTCGTCGCCCAGCGCTTCGCGCAAACGCCGCATGGCATTGCTCACCGCCGGCTGAGTGATAGACAGCTTGTGTGCGGCCTTGGTCAAGCTGCGTTCGGACATGACTTCGTCAAACACGCGCAGGAGGTTGAGATCGAGTGAGCGAAAGTTCAGTGGGGTCATAGCAAGCAATTCATCACTGCTGTGAATGCTACAGATTCAAAATATAAATTTGAATGTATGTGGGGTAAACCCTATAGTTACTACCAGTCCCCCGGCATTTCGCCACAAGCGTTGGACCACAGGGCTTTCTGCCATGAGCAACTTTATATACAACTCCTACTCTGTCGAGCACCCAGGTGTGGTGCGAATCTATCAAACCGAAGAAGAGCGTCTGGTCGCTGCTGCCCAGCCTCAGAAGTCTTCCCAGTCGCACTGGCTGCTGCTGGCCATCGTGATGGTGGCTGTGGCTGCCGCAGTGCACCAGATCACCGAATCCTGGACCGATGGCCACATGCTGGCCGCCTGGATGGTGCTGTGGTCCATGGCCTTTGCCGGCGCAGCCCTGTTCTCCTCCCCTGCCCGCCGCAGCCTGCGCATGGTGCGCACCGGCTACCGCGCCTGGGTGGACAGCCGCCAACAAGCCGTCTCCGATGAACGTGTCTGGAATGCTGCGCTGCAAGACGCCCGCCTGATGGCCGATCTGGCCCGCGCCATGGATCGCCAGCGCAGCTGATCTGCCTCACGCGCTACAAAAGCCGCTGCCCATAAGGCCAGCGGCTTTTTAACGTCTGGACTGACAAGAAATCGGGCTCAGCCGCACATCAACTCTGCGTCATCAGCTATCAGATTCGCAGCAGCCCAATAAAAAGCCCCGCAGGCTTGCACACCTGCGGGGCTTTTGCATTCAGCGACGACTGAATCAGGCGGCCAGCCGCTCTTCCAGCTGGGCCTTGGTATCCAGCAAGGCCTTGGGCAGGTTGTAGGCCAGCTTGTCGAAATGCTCGCCGTGCAGCTTCATTTCTTCGGCCCAGGCAGCCTTGTCGATATTGGTCACGCTGGCGAACTGCTCGGCGTTGAAGTCCAGGCCGTTCCAGTTGATTTCAGCGTACTGAGGAGCCACGCCGAAAGCGGTTTCTTCGCCTTGAGCCTGGCCTTCCAGGCGGTCGATCATCCACTTGAGCACGCGCATGTTTTCGCCGTAGCCGGGCCAGACAAACTTGCCTTCGGCATTCTTGCGGAACCAGTTGGTGGTGAAGATCTTGGGCAGGGCTGCGCCCTGGGCTTCGATCTTGGCGCCCATGTCCAGCCAGTGCTGGAAGTAGTCGCTCATGTTGTAGCCGGCAAACGGCAGCATGGCGAAAGGATCGCGACGCACCACGCCTTGCGCGCCAAAGGCGGCGGCCGTGGTTTCGGAGCCCATGGTGGCAGCCATGTAGACGCCTTCGGTCCAGTTGCGGGCTTCGGTCACCAGAGGCACGGTGGTGGAGCGACGGCCGCCGAAGATGATGGCGTCGATCTTCACGCCCTTCTGGTCGTCCCAGGCTTCGTCCAGCGCGGGGTTGTTGGTGGCGGCCACGGTGAAACGGGCGTTGGGGTGAGCGGCCTTGGCGCCGGTTTCCTTGGCGATCTGGGGTGTCCAGTCCTTGCCTTGCCAGTCGATCAGGTGATCCGGCAGCTTGCCCTGGTCTTTTTCCATGCCTTCCCACCACACGTCGCCGTCGTCGGTCAGCGCCACGTTGGTGAAGATCACGTTCTTGTCCAGGCTCAACATGCAGTTCGGGTTGGTCAGCATATTGGTGCCGGGAGCCACGCCGAAGTAACCGGCTTCAGGATTGATGGCACGCAGCGAGCCGTCGGCCTGGGGCTTGATCCAGGCGATATCGTCGCCAATGGTGGTGACCTTCCAGCCGTCGAAGGCCTTGGGCGGCACCAGCATGGAGAAGTTGGTCTTGCCGCAAGCCGAGGGGAAGGCGGCAGCCACGTGGTACTTCTTGCCTTCGGGATTGGTCACGCCCAGGATGAGCATGTGCTCGGCCAGCCAGCCCTGGTCGCGGCCCATGGTCGATGCAATGCGCAGCGCAAAGCACTTCTTGCCCAGCAGGGCGTTGCCGCCGTAGCCGGAGCCGTAAGACCAGATTTCGCGGGTTTCGGGGTAGTGAACGATGTACTTGGTCTTGCTGCAAGGCCAGGTGGTTTCGTCCTTCTCGCCTGCGGCCAGAGGCGCGCCGATGGTGTGCACGCAGGGCACGAATTCGCCGTCGGTGCCGATCACGTCATACACGGCCTTGCCCATGCGGGTCATGATCTTCATGTTGACCGCCACATAGGGGCTGTCGGACAGCTCGATGCCCACGTGAGCAATGGGCGAACCCAGAGGGCCCATGGAGAAAGGCACCACAAACATGGTGCGGCCGGCCATGCAGCCGTCGAACAGCGGGTTCAGCGTGGCACGCATTTCCGCAGGTTCCATCCAGTTGTTGGTGGGGCCGGCGTCTTCCTTCTTGGCGGAGCAGATATAGGTGCGGTCTTCCACACGGGCCACGTCCGAAGGATCGGTCCAGGCCAGGAAAGAACCTGGGCGCTTGGCCAGAGGCTTGAAGGTACCGGCATCCACCAGTTCCTGGCACAGCGCGTCGTATTCTGCTTGCGAACCATCGCACCAGTGAATCTTGGCGGGCTTGCACAGCGCGGCCATCTCAGCCACCCAAGCGATGAGCTTGGGATTTTTGACGTAGTCGGGGGCCTGCAGCGTCAGGCCTTGCATCACGGGTGCGTTCATGGGGAAGTTCCTTTAATTAAAACCAGTTTTTCAAAGAAACAGAGAACCACCGGGCGGCTGCGTCTTTGAAAAAAGGCTTGAGAAAAGGAGCACAACGCATGACCGCTAGCCTAAAACCGGACTGTCACTAGCCCTTAAAAGCACAAAGCAGCCATGCCTTCCATGGCAATGGGACATCGATTCTAGGGAGAGGCGATTTTTTTGTCAGCATTTCAGTTGCAATAACCATGCGTTTTATGCATGTAAATATGCAATCAAAAGCATGCCTATGCCGCCCATGCAGGCGTAAAAAAACCCCGCAGCGCGGGGTCTTGGCGGCCAGAGCCAGGCTTCAAGCCATATGCACGGCAATAAAGGCTAACAAAAACATCATCACGGCCCCGGCCACGGGTAGCACGACGGGAATGTAGGGCACGACAGCCTCGGCCGCGTCCATGGGTTCGGAATGGGAAACGGGATCATCTGACATGCGATCAATGCTCCTCAAACAGCAAGTGTTTCAAAATGGGCTTGGAACCATTCTGAGCCCAAGCCCGCCCCACCCCGATAGGGGAAACCTCAAATGCGCACGGCCTCCATGCCGGTGTCGCGCAAGGCCTGCAAGACCTGCTCCACATGCGGCTGGTTGCGGGTCTGCAGCACGAACTCGATCTCCACGTTCTGCGCGGCCAGCATGGTGAAGGCCCGCTGGTGGTGCACTTCCTCGATGTTGGCACCGGCGCCCGCCACGGTGGCGGTGATCTGGGCCAGCACGCCCGGCACATCGCGAGCGCTGACGCGTATGCGCGCCAGCCGGCCTGAGCGCGCCATGCCGCGCTCGATGATGGCGGCCAGCAGCAGCGGATCGATATTGCCGCCCGAGAGCACCAGCCCCACTTTCTGGCCCTTGAAGCGCTCGGGGTGGCGCAGCAGGGCCGCCAGCCCCGCCGCTCCCGCACCTTCGACCAGGGTTTTCTCAATTTCCAGCAGCATGAGCACGGCCTGCTCGATATCGCCTTCGTCCACCAGCAGCAAATCGTCAACGCAGCGCCGTACCACTTCCTGGGTGATGACGCCAGGCTGGGTCACGGCAATGCCTTCGGCAATCGTGGAGGTGCCCATGGGCAGATCGGTGTTGCGCACGGCGTTCAGCATGGACGGAAAGCGCTGGGTCTGCACGCCTATCACCTGCAGCCCGGGCTTGATGGCCTTGGCCGCCGTGGCAATGCCGGCAATCAGGCCGCCGCCGCCGATGGCAATCACCAGCGTGTCCAGATCGGGCTGGGCCGCCATCATTTCCAGCGCCACCGTGCCCTGACCGGCGGCAATGGCTTCGTCGTCATAGGGATGGACAAAGGTCAGCTGCTGCTCCTGCGCCAGCTGGTAGGCATGGGCGCGGGCTTCGGCCAGAGTGTCGCCATGCAGCACCACTTCGGCACCAAAGCCGCGCGTGCGCTCCACCTTCACGCCCGGCGTGAAGCGCGGCATGACGATGACGGCCCGCATGCCCAGCCGCTGTGCATGGTAGGCCACGCCCTGCGCATGGTTGCCCGCACTCATGGCGACCACGCCGTGGGCGCGCTCCGCAGCGGTGAGCATGAGCAGCTTGTTGAGTGCGCCGCGCTCCTTGAAAGAGGCAGTGAACTGCAGATTCTCGAACTTGAGATAGACCTGAGCTCCCGTGATTTGCGAGAGCGTGCGCGATTCGACGCAAGGGGTCTGGAGCACCGCGCCCTGAAGGCGGGTGGCGGCGGCTTGGATGTCTGAAAAGGTCAGCATGGTGCAGCTATTGTGCAAGCCGCCAGCGCCCGCCAGCCCATATTCGGGAATTGATGGAGCCGCTTGCAGGGAAAACGCCTGCCAGGCACGGCCCCCGCTTCGGTGCAAGCTTGAACCGCCCTGACTGCATCAGCGAGATCACACTTTTACTCCCGAATTCATAGCTGGCAGCGCTTTCAGTTATTGAACTAGAGGCATAAAAATGCCTGAACTGCGTTGCCCAGCGTCTGAGTCCAGCGGCATCAGGAATACCCTAGGTTTAGCCAAAACATGCAACATAGTGCGCAATGCCGCGTGCAATTTGCCGACGAATCTGCATAATTATGCCGACAAGGGGAAATTTCTGCACTATCTTTCATCTCACCTGGGGGCGAACATGCAGCCGCAAGCTATCGTCGATTACCGCACCGAACCGGGCCAGTACCGTCACTGGTCATTTGAAGTGGAAGGCTCCATCGCCCGCATGAAGCTGGACATTGCCGAAGACGGCGGCATACGCCCAGGCTACAAGCTCAAGCTCAACAGCTACGACCTGGGCGTGGATATCGAGCTGCACGATGCACTCAACCGCATCCGCTTCGAGCATCCGCAGGTCAAAACCGTGGTTGTCACCAGCGGCAAGGAGCGCATCTTCTGCTCCGGCGCCAACATCTTCATGCTGGGCGTCTCCTCGCACGCCTGGAAGGTGAACTTCTGCAAGTTCACCAACGAAACCCGCAATGGCATGGAAGACAGTTCCAGGCACAGCGGCCTCAAGTTTGTCGCCGCCGTCAACGGCGCCTGCGCCGGTGGCGGCTACGAGCTGGCCCTGGCCTGCGACGACATCGTGCTCATCGACGACCGCTCCTCTTCCGTTTCCCTGCCCGAAGTGCCGCTGCTGGGCGTGCTGCCGGGCACCGGCGGCCTGACCCGCGTGACCGACAAGCGCCATGTGCGCCACGATCTGGCCGACATCTTCTGCACCAGCGTGGAAGGCGTGCGCGGCCAGCGTGCGGTGGACTGGCGACTGGCCGATGCGATTGCCAAGCCGGCCCAGTTTGCCGAACTGGTCACCCAGCGCGCGGAAAATCTGGCAAAAAACAGCCTGCGCCCGGCGACAGGCAATGGCGTGAAGCTCACAAAAATAGAGCGTACCGCCAGCGCCGACGGCATGGACTATGCGCATGTCAACGTGCAGATCGACCGCAGCAAGCGCGCGGCAACCCTGACCGTCAAAGCCCCGCAAGGCGCACAGCCTGCCGATGTTCAAGGCATTGAAGCGGCCGGCGTGAACTGGTGGCCGCTGGCCATGGGCCGCGAGCTCGATGACGCCATTCTTCATCTGCGCACCAACGAACCCGACATCGGTACCTGGCTGCTGAAAACCGAAGGCGATGCCGCCGTCGTGCTGGCTACTGACCAGGTCTTGTTGGCCCATCAGGAGCACTGGCTGGTGCGCGAAACCATAGGCCTGCTGCGCCGGACGTTTGCACGGCTGGATGTGTCCTCGCGCTCCTTGTTCGCGCTGATCGAGCCCGGCTCCTGCTTTGCCGGCATGCTGGCCGAGCTGGCTTTTTGCGCCGACCGCGCCTACATGCTGGTGCTGCCTGACGAACCCGAGCGCGAACCCGTGATTCAGCTCGATGACTTCAACTTCGGCCTGCTTCCCCTGGTCAATGAGCAAAGCCGTTTGCAGCGCCGCTTCTACGAAGAAGCCGCTCCGCTGGATGCCGCCCGCGCCGCCGTCGGCCAGACGCTCAATGGCGACGCCGCGCAGCAGCTGGGCCTGGTCACGGCGGCACTGGACGATATCGACTGGGAAGACGAGATTCGCATCGCCATCGAGGAGCGCGCCGCCATGTCGCCCGACGCCCTCACCGGCCTGGAAGCCAATCTGCGCTTTGCCAGCAAGGAGAACATGATCACGCGCATCTTCGGCCGTCTGTCGGCCTGGCAGAACTGGATCTTCATACGCCCCAATGCCGTGGGTGAAAAAGGCGCGCTCAAGGTTTACGGCTCTGGACAAAAAGCCGGCTTCGACTTCAACAGAGTATGAGCCGGCACGGCGTAATGGGTTCACAGAAATAGCACTGGAGATCTGAGATGAACAGCATCAACTACAGCGAAAAAATCCCCAACAACGTGGACCTGAGCGGCGACCGCACTTTGCAGCGCGCACTCGAAAGCTGGCAGCCCAATTTCATACGTTGGTGGGACGATGTGGGCCCCGAAGGATCGACTAATCACGACGTGTATTTGCGCACCGCCGTGAGCGTGGATCCGCAGGGCTGGGCACAGTTTGATTACGTGAAGATGCGCGACTACCGCTGGGGCATTTTCCTCAATCCCGGCGACGCCAATCGCAGCGTGCACTTTGGCGATCACAAGGGCGAAAAAGCCTGGCAGGACGTGCCCGGCGAGCATCGCGCCAATCTGCGCCGCATCATCGTCACCCAAGGCGATACCGAGCCCGCCTCGGTGGAGCAGCAACGCCATCTGGGCCTGACCGCGCCCAGCATGTACGACCTGCGCAATCTCTTCCAGATCAATGTGGAAGAAGGTCGCCATCTGTGGGCCATGGTCTATCTGCTGCACAAGCATTTCGGCCGCGACGGTCGCGAGGAAGCCGAGGCACTTTTGGAGCGCCAATCGGGCGATGAAAACAACCCGCGCATCCTCGGTGCCTTCAATGAAAAGACACCGGACTGGCTGGCGTTTTTCATGTTCACCTACTTCACGGACCGAGACGGAAAATTCCAGCTGGCCGCGCTGGCTGAAAGCGCCTTTGATCCACTGGCGCGCACCACCAAATTCATGCTCACCGAAGAGGCCCACCACATGTTTGTGGGCGAGTCCGGCATCTCCCGCGTGCTGGCCCGCACCTGCCAGGTGATGAACGAACTCAAGACCGATGACGTGAACAAGCTGCGCGCGGCCGGCGTGATCGATCTGCCCACAATTCAGCGCTATCTGAACTTCCACTACAGCGTCACCATCGACCTGTTTGGCGCCGATCAATCCAGCAATGCAGCCACCTTCTACAGCTCGGGTCTCAAGGGCCGCTACGAGGAAGGCAAGCGCGACGACGACCACAAGCTGCACGGCCAGCAATACAAGGTGCTGGAAGTGGTGGACGGCAAGCTGCAGGAAAAGGAAGTGCCCATGCTCAACGCCTTGAACGAGGTGCTGCGCGACGACTACATCAAGGACAGCAATGCCGGCGTGGGCCGCTGGAACAAGGTGATGGAAAAAGCCGGCATCGACTTTCGCCTCATCGTGCCCCACAAGGCCTTCAACCGCCAGATCGGCGCGCTGGCCGGTGTGCGTCTGAGCCCCGATGGCCGCCCCGTGAACGCGCAGGAATGGGAAGCCCGCAAGCAGGAATGGTTACCCACCGACGACGACCGCGCCTTTGTGGCTTCGCTCATGGGCAGCTGCCTGGAGCCAGGCAAATTCGCTGGCTGGATTGCTCCGCCCGTCATGGGTATCAACCGCCAGCCCATCGACTTTGAGTACGTGAGGTTCAATTGACCCCAGAGCCGCTGCGCAGCGGCTCTTGCCCGGCACCTCTCGCCTGGGTCGTGCCAGTTCTGGGCCATGTCAGGAGAAAACAATGAGCAGCACCACGTTGATCGCCAATGGCATTCTCAATCAGCACCTGATTGACCCGGAAATCTGCATACGCTGCAACACTTGCGAAGCCACCTGCCCGGTGGATGCCATCACCCATGACGACACCAACTACGTGGTCATGGCCGACAAATGCAATGGCTGCATGGCCTGCATCTCGCCCTGCCCCACCGGCTCCATAGACAACTGGCGCCAGGTACCGGCCAGCGAGCCGTATTCTCTGGCCGACCAGTACGGCTGGGAAAGCCTGCCTGCCGAGCTGCCCCTCGAGCGCCTGGCCGCCGCCCAGGAGGCGCCGATCTATGTGCAGGACATGACACAGGCCGTGATTGCTGCGGCCAGCAGCTCGGCCGTGGATGGCAGCTTTCGCGCCGCCACCTATGGCGCCACCACGCCGCCCTGGTCTGCGGCACACGCCTATACCAATCTGTACGGCCCCAAGAACCCCATAACGGTGACAGTGGCCGGCAATATCAACTGCACCGAGGCCGGCTACGACAACGAAACCCACCATATCGTGCTGGACTTCGGCGCCATGCCCTTCCCGGTGCTGGAAGGGCAGTCCATTGCCGTCATCCCGCCCGGCGTGGATGCCAATGGCAAAGCCCATGTGGCGCGCCAGTACTCGGTGGCCAGCGCCCGCAACGGCGAGCGCCCCGGCTATAACAACGTGGCGCTGACCGTCAAGCGCGTGACGCAAGACTATGAAGGCCGGCCCACGCGCGGCGTGGCCAGCAACTATCTGTGCGATGTGCAGGTGGGCGACAAGGTACAGGTCATAGGGCCGTTCGGCAGCTCCTTCCTCATGCCCAACCACCCGCGCTCGCATATCGTGATGATCTGCACCGGCACCGGCAGCGCCCCCATGCGCGCCATGACGGAGTGGCGGCGCCGCTTGCGCAAAAGCGGCAAGTTCGAAGGCGGAAAGCTGATGCTCTTCTTCGGTGCACGCACGCCCCAGGAACTACCTTACTTCGGCCCTTTGCAGAATCTGCCCAAGGACTTCATGGACCACAATTTCGCCTTCTCGCGCGTGCCCGGCCAGCCCCGGCGCTATGTGCAGGATGCCATGCGCGAGCGAGCGACGGATCTGGCCCAGCTGCTGCGCGACGACAACACTCACATCTATGTCTGCGGCCTCAAGAGCATGGAAGAAGGCGTGGTGCTAGCCCTGCGCGATGTGGCCCAGCAAGCAGGCCTTGCCTGGGACGATCTGGGCGCCAGACTCAAGCGCGAAGGACGTCTGCATCTGGAGACTTATTGACGCCGTCGCATGTCATGCCGTTGACAGCGCAAGCCCGGCCTGCGCTCTACAGTGGGTCTAAAATCACCCACGAAAGACAAGCATGAATGCTCGGGCGAATTTCATCCGCATGCAAGACAGCACGCGTGAAGACTGGCAGTTGATAGGCGGCGAGTTTGCGCAATTCACGCGCGGCCTGCCCGATAGAGTGATGGCCCATCTGAAGCTGCTAGAGGGGGATTACGGCGGCTTTCCAGTGGACCGCTATACCCACTCGCTGCAAACCGCCACGCGCGCCCTGCGCGACGGCCGGGACGAGGAATATGTGGTCTGCGCCCTGCTGCACGATATCGGCGACACCCTGGGCTCATTCAACCATCCCGACATCGCCGCAGCCATTGTTCAGCCCTTTGTGAGCGAAGCCAATCACTGGATGGTCAAGCACCACGGCATCTTCCAGGGCCACTATTTTTTCCATCACCTGGGCATGGACCCGGACATGCGCGAGCAGTTCAAGGACCAGCCGCATTACGCGCACACGGCCGAGTTCTGCGAGCTGTATGACAACCCGGCTTTCGACCCTCAGGCAGAGACCTTGCCGATCAGCGAATTCGAGCCCATGCTGCGCCGCCTGATGGCCTCTCCCAAGCAAAGCCTTTACAAGGCGGCCATGGCCCGCTGAGCCTGGAGTTCGACGCTATTGATTCATGAGCTTCTGGCGCATTGCATTCAAAGATTCCAGATAGCTTTGCATATGAAATCATTGAAGAACCAGCGCTACCCGCTCATAAATTCAAAGCAGTAAATCAGGCCTCTTCGGCCTGGCTGCGCGCCAGGCGTTCGCTCTTCCAGTACACATCATCGCCACCGTCCACGCGGTTGAGCACGCGGGCCAGCACAAACAGCAGATCGGACAGGCGATTCAGATACTGGCGCGGCGCGGCGCGCATGGCTTCGGCCTGCTCCAGCGCCACCACATGGCGCTCCGCACGGCGCGCCACGGTGCGGCACACATGGGCCTGCGATGCAGCGCGTGTACCGGCCGGCAAGATGAATTCCAGCAGACGCGGCAGCTGCGCGTTGTAGTGGGCCAGCGCGTTGTCCAGCTGCAGCAAAGCATCGTCCTTGAGCAGCTCGTAGCCAGGCATGGACAGCTCACCGCCCAGGTTGAACAGCTGGTGCTGAATATCGACCAGCAGATCGCGCACATCCTGGGCCAGCGGCTCGCACAGCAGCAGGCCTATATGCGAGTTCAGCTCGTCCACATCGCCCATGGCATGGGGGCGGCCGCTGTTCTTCGATACCCGGGTGTTGTCGCCCAGGCCCGTGGTTCCGTCATCGCCGGTGCGGGTGGCGATCTGTGTGAGGCGGTTGCCCATATGTCTTCCTTTTTCAATCAGTGCGGTGCTAGCGCTGATTGTGCTTGACGCAAGGAACACCCCACCCTCATGGGCGGCAATCAGGCTGCCAGTTCGGCTTGCGGCAAAGGGAATTCGGCGCCGTTGTAGTTCAGCTGAATCTCATGCTCACCGCCCACCAGCCTATGTGCCCATTCCTCCACCAGCAGCTTGCTGGATGCATCGACGCGCGCGCCCAGCTCCAGTCGCACCAGATCGGCTTCTTCCAGCCCAAACGCGCGGTAAGCGCCCAGATGCAGCACATCGTTTTCATGGTCTTCAATTGCGCGAAACAAGGCCTCGCCGGAGTTGCAAATGGCCGAGGCCACAAACACTTCAGGATCGCGCCCCACCCAGTCGAGCACATTGCCGATCTGGGCCACGCCATGCTGGCGGCAGGCCTGTGTGACGCCGGGCCGGCCGCCGTCGATCATGGCAAACACAATGTCCAGCCCCGTCTGCTCGATCATGCTGCCCACGCACTGCTGCGCCCATTCCGGCCGGTGCTGATGGCCGCAGAACTGGGTGAGCAGCCGGCCCTTGAATCCCGCACTTCTCACACCATCCGCATAGGCGGCCCGACCGCGCAGTCCAGGCGGCACTTTCTCGCCGGAGAAATGCCCTACTGCGCCCGTCTTGCTCCATTGGCTGGCCAGCACGCCGGCCAGAAAGGCCGACTGTTCCTGCAAGACCTCGTAGCGCGCCACATTGGCCGCGCTCCAGCTGCCCTGGGTGACCACAAACGCCTGTGACGGCCAGCGTTCGGCCAGGATCTTCACCGGACCGTCGCCCTGGCCGCCGTGGGCCAGTATCAGCGCATAGCGGCCGCCGCACAGCACGGCCATTTCCTGGGCCCGCTGCTCGGCCGATTGCCCGGCCACCCAGAGCACATCCACATCAAAGCCAGCAGCTTTCGCCTTGCGCGCGCCCTGCAGGCCGGATTCATTGAAACTGCCCTGGCCTTCAGGGCCGAACAGCACTACCGCGTAGCGGCTTTTGCGAGGAGAAATTGAGCTTGTCGTCATGCTTGTCTGCTTAAAGTTTGGCACCGGTTTTCTTCGCCACATCGGCCCATGCCAGATGCTGATCGGCAATCAGCCGGGTGAAGGCCGCAGCCTCCATGTCGCGGGTCACAAAACCCTGGGCTTGCAGCGCCTGCACAAAGGACGGACGGGCCGCGATCTGGCGCACGGCTTCGGTGATTTTTTCGCCCAGTTCTCTGGGCAGGCCTGCCGGCGCCGAGATGCCGACAAAGTTTTCGGACACCAGCTGCGCCAATCCCAGCTCTGTCACGCTGGGAACGCCGGGCGCCTGGGCCACGCGGCGTGGCGAGGTCAACGCCAGCAGCTTGAGCCGGCCCTGCTGGTGCAGCGCGATGTTCTGTGGCAGTGCATCCACGGCCAGCTTGATATGTCCGCTCAGCAGATCGGCCCGCATCGGGCCTGCGCCGCGATAAGGCACATGCTCCATGGAAAGCTTGAGCGTCTGCGCAAACTGCTCGCCTATCAAATGCCCAACCGAAGCCGCTCCGCCGCTGCCAAAAGCTACAGGCGCCGGCTGTTCCTTGATCCAGGCCGACAGTTCGGCCAGGGTCTTGACGGGCACCGAGGGATGAACGGCAAACACCGTGGGGACTGCGCCGATATAGGCCAGATGTTCGAAGCTGCTCAAAGCGTCATAGCCGGGCTTTTGCAACAGCGAAGGCGCAATGGACAGGGCCGCCGAATTGGAAACCAGCAAGGTGTAGCCATCGCCGGGGCTGTGGGCCACGATCTGCGCACCGATGGACGAGCCGGCGCCAGGCTTGTTGTCTATGACTACCGCTTGGCCCAGCTTCTCGGCCAGCAGGGGCGCCAGTATCCGCGCCACGATATCGCTGGAGCCACCGGGTGGGAAGGTCACCACCAGTCTGATGGGTCTGGACGGCCAGGCCTGTACCGGCGTGGCATGGGCAGACAGGGCCGTGCCGCACAGTGCGGCGGCAGAGGCACCGGCCAGTCCCCGTATGAATGATCTGCGATCTGCATCGCGCATGAAATCGCCCTCCGAGCTGCTTGTGGTCTGAAGCGAGCTCTGCAGCGCACGCCGTGAAGCTTTGCAATGTAGACAGGCGGCCGTGAAAAACAAACCAGTTATTTCTCATTAGCTAGAACCCAACTTATCTATGCAGTGCCAGTCCTCCTGCGCAGATTCACTAGCGCTTTACATGCCGCAGGTAAATGTAGACAGGCGCAACAAGCGGCAATAGTGCTGGCTTTGCACACGCAAGCGCGTTGCAATCGGCCCGCAGCAGTGCGCAGCACGGATGCACAGCGAAAGGACATCTGTAGAAACCCAACCGGAGAATTCGACATGAAAAAACATCTCTTCCGTCACTACCAGGACACACCGTTTGAGGTGCTGAGCGTAGTTCTGTTTTCAGTACTGACATTTGGCGTCGGCGGCGCCGCCCTGGTCCAGAGCACGTATCGACATGGCGCGCCAACGCACCAGGCCAGCCGCAAGATCAGCAGCGCTCCGGCGGACATGCTCAAGGCCTTTACCGCCGCCGGTGGCAAGCACGAGCAACAGCTGGCCAAGCCTGTTGCTTAAAGCGCTGAACGCTTGAGCCGCAAGCCATTCCTAGCAAGTTCGCGGCCGGTTTGATCCAGGGACATGCCAAGAAATTGACGCTTCTAGCGTTCGCCAAACAAGGCGACGCGAGGCACGCAGCAGCCTGCTCAGGTAGTTTTGCAGTGTTATTCTTTTGACGATGAACGCCACCACCGACTTGCTGCCCGAATGGGCGCAGCGCCCTGTTTCCGATGAATTCCTGCAAGCGCTGACAGCGCGTTTTGGCAGCCAGTGCTCTACGGCGCTGGCCGTGCGCGAACAGCACGGCCGCGATGAAGGCTCGATTGCCGCCCCCCCGCCTGCGGCCGTGGTATTTGCCCAGAGCACGCTGGACGTGCAGGATGCCGTCAAGCTTTGCGAGCAGTTCAACGTGCCGGTGATTGCCTATGGCGCCGGCTCGTCACTGGAAGGCCATTTGCTGGCGGTAGAAGGCGGCATCACCATCGACGTGAGCCGCATGAACCAGATTCTTTCGGTCAACACCGAAGATCTGACCGTGACCGTGCAGCCGGGCATCACCCGCAAGGCGCTCAACGATGCCATCAAGGACACGGGCTTTTTCTTTCCCATCGATCCCGGTGCCGACGCCTCCGTTGGTGGCATGACCGCCACCCGCGCCAGCGGCACCAATGCCGTGCGCTACGGCACCATGCGCGAGAACGTGCTGGCGCTGGAAGTGGTGACGGCCAGCGGTGAAATCATCCGCACCGGCAACCGCGCCAAAAAGAGCGCGGCCGGCTACGACCTGACGCGCTTGCTGATCGGCAGCGAAGGCACGCTGGGCATCTTCACCGAGATAACGCTGCGCCTGTACCCGCTGCCCGAGGCCGTGTCTGCCGCCATCTGCTCCTTCCCCAGCATTGAAGCGGCGGTACACACGGTGATACAGACGATTCAGATGGGCATTCCTATCGCCCGTGTGGAGCTGGTGGACGTGAACTCGGTGCGCATGGTCAATGCCTACAGCAAGCTCACGCTGCGCGAAGAGCCCATGCTGCTGATGGAGTTCCACGGCTCGCCCACGGGCGTGAAGGAACAGGCCGAGATGATGCAGGAGATTGCCGGCGAATTCGGCGGCAATGCCTTTGAATGGGCCGAACGCCCCGAAGACCGGACCCGCCTTTTCACGGCGCGCCACAACGCCTACTTTGCCGCCGTGGCCAGCGTGCCTGGCTGCCGCTGCATCACCACCGATGCCTGTGTGCCCATCAGCCGCCTGGCCGACGCCCTGCTGCAATGCGTGACCGAGGCCGATGCCAGCGGCATCCCCTACTTCCTCGTGGGCCACGTGGGGGATGGCAACTTCCACTTCGGCTATCTGATCGACCCCGCCAATGACACGCAGCGCCAGCAGGCCGAAGCCCTGAACCAGCAACTGGTGCAGCGTGCCATCGCCCTGGGCGGCACCTGCACGGGCGAGCACGGCATAGGCATACACAAGCAGGGCTTTCTGCTTGAGGAAGCCGGTGACGGCGCGGTGCAGATGATGCGTGCCATCAAGCAGGCGCTGGACCCCAAGAACATCCTCAATCCTGGCAAGATCTTCCAGCTTCAATAAACATAGCTTCGACCGCATTACACATGCGGCGCGCAATGCAAAAAGGGCCTGAATATCAGGCCCTTTTTGTTGCGCTTACGCCAGCAAGATTACTTGCCGACCTTGAGCTGGCCGCCACGGCCCAGTCCGCCCTTGACCTCTTGCGCCTTGTAGTTGCGCAGCGAGATCACCATGTTGTTGTAGGAGTCCATAAAGGCCGCCACGGTGGCCTTGCCTTCGGGCGAGCGCGAGAAGCCGCCCAGACCGGCCATGGCACCACCGCCGAACGCACCCATGGCAGCACCGAAGTTGGTGGCCGTGGCATTGCCCTCGGAAATCGAGATCTGCACGCCAGAGCGGATGTCGAACATGCTCAGCGTCACCACCGAAGCCTTGCTCTGCATGGCTCCGCCAATCAGCGAACCCACATTGCCGAACAGGCCACCTACACCAGCAGCCAGTTGGCCGGTGGCGTCGTTGTCGATGACGATGGAAGGCTCCATGTAGTAATCTGCCGCTACGCGCTGGCCTTTTTGCTGCTTGGAGCCGGCGCGGAACTCACCCGAGTTGCGTTGCTTGTCCGTGATGGCGGACATCTTGCTTTCGGTGCGGTTGTTGCCGATGGAGGTGATCACAAAGCAGTTGGACTGCTGCACGGCCAGACGGATCAGCGGCTCGATGGTGGTGATCTTGGTGGCTGCACCAAAGCTGGCATACCAGTCCTTGCCGCGGCCGTCATCCACGGCCAGCGTGCCCAGAGGCGCATCGCAGCGCTCCAGAGCTTGATTGGCATTCACGCTGCTTGCACCGCCGGCAGCGCCTGTGGCGGCCGTGGGAGCAGTTCCGGTGCTGATGGTGCCGCCGCCAGGCGTCACGCAGCCACCCAGAGCCAGGGCACCGGCCAGAGCGGCCAGACGCAGAGTTGTCTTCTTGGACATAAATTGCTTTCTATTGCTTCACAAAAATAAAGAGCCTAGCCGCCAGGGCATCAGCGCAGATACCAGCCCGAAGGCCCCCAGACCCAGTAGTAAGGTGCGCCGGCATACCAGCTGCTCCAGGACTTGCGGTCGTCTTCCATGATCTGGTAGCGCTGCTGGGCATTGCGCTTGGCGGCCTGGGCTTGCGGCAGCAGGCGCTTGGCATCCTTGTAACCCTTGGCAGCCGCACGCGACAGCCAGGCTTCGGCCTCGGCGGGGTCCGGGCCCATTTCCTCAAACCCCAGGAAGTACAAACGTCCCAGGGCAAATTGCGCCGGGCCATGGCCGGCATCGCCAGCCTTGCGCATCCACTCAATGGCCTGGTAGCTGTTGCGCTCCACGCCGTCGCCACGCAGATAGCGCAGGCCCAGGTCATAGGCAGCACGCGGATCGGCTTCGGCACGGGCCGTCAGTGCGGCCAGGCGACGCTCGGCTTCGACATTCACGGGCTCGCCTTTGAAGGTCTGCACATTGCGCGGCAGCTCGGAGCAGTTATTGCCCTCGCACAGGCGCACAGTGGGAGATGCCGGAGCCAGTTGCTCATGCGGCGCCTGGGCAGCGCAGGCTGTCAGCAGCACGGCAGTCAGGGAAACGCTGGTCAATGCAAAACGCATGAATCGCCTCTCAGATGTCTATGTTTTCAAAAAGTATACAAGGGTAGTTTGCGTAAATTTTATGCAAACTACGTATGTAACAAGTAATTTACTTACAAGGATGTGCGCGCTGCAGCTACAAAAACAGCGTCCACCCGCAGCGCCGCCATGCGCATGCAGCAGCATGATTTTTTTGACTGAATGGCTTTTATCCAGGCTTTAGCGCCCGTGACTTGATGCACCATCGGCCACTATGGCTGCTCTCCTTCTTCAGCGTCTGCGCGCTCTTCCCTGGCCTTTGCCGGCCTTGCTCACCTGGGCCCTGGCCTGGGCCTTGTTGCTGCTGGGTGCGCAGCTGTTTGCCTGGTGGGCTGCCTTGCTGCTGGCCTGTGCGGTCAGCACGGCGGCCAGCCTATGGGGCAGCAGCTGGTGGCGGCGCCTGATGATTGCAGCGGGTTTTCCGCTGTCGTTTCTGGTGCACTCTGCCGACGCCATTCCGGCCTGGGGCTGGTTGCTGCCGTTGGCCTTGTTGCTGCTGGTCTATCCGCTCAATGCCTGGCGCGATGCACCGGTGTTTCCCACGCCACGCGATGCGCTGCAAGGCTTGCCCGCGCATATCGAACTGGCTGAAGGCGCGCTGGTGCTGGATGCCGGTTGCGGCATGGGCGACGGCCTCATCGCCCTGCACAGCGCATTTCCCGGAGCCCGTCTGCAGGGGTTGGAGTGGAGTTGGCCGCTGACGGCTTTGTGTGCGCTGCGCTGCCGTTTTGCCCGCGTGCGGCGCGGCGATATCTGGCTGGCCGACTGGAGCCCTTATCAGCTGGTCTATCTGTTTCAACGACCCGAGAGCATGGGCCGCGCGGCCATGAAGGCCGCCACGGAAATGCAGCCCGGCAGCTGGCTGGTGAGTCTGGATTTTGCCCTGCCCGGCGTGGAGCCCACGGCGCAGATCCAGGGGCCGGGAAGGCATTGCGTACGCGTGTATGCCATACCGCTGGATGGCGAAGATCAGGCCTTGCAAACCACACGCAAAGCCTGACCGCAAGCTCGCGTTTACTTGGCGCGGCTGGCCTGGCTCACGTAAAGAGCCACCGCGGCAATATCGGCCTCGCTCATCGTGGCCTTGAAGGAAGGCATGGCGCCAATGCCATCCTTGAGCGCACGCGCCACGCGGGCGGCGTCAGGCTGCAACTCATCGAGCACCGGGCCGATGGCGCCTTCGGCGCCTGCATCCTTGAGCGTGTGGCATAGGGCACAAGCCGGCGTGGCCGTGGTGAACAGCGATTTGCCGCGGGCCAGCTGGGCCGCTTCATCGGCCTGGGCCGCGCCGCTCATGGCAGTCAACAACAGGGCGGCGAGAGTGTAGGTGTGCTTCATCATTTTTATGGGGCGCAATCAGTCAAATACGGAACGCCCCGGCACCAGGCCCGGGGCGCATTCTCAAGTCAAGTCTCAGGCGACGTTCACCGTCACGGCGTGATCGGCCCAGCTGGTGTTGTTGTAGCCACTCTGGTTTTCGCCACGGGTTTCGGGCTGCACATTGCCCTTGTCGTCGGTGGCGCGGCTGGCCAGCACATGGCTGCCCTTGGGCAGCTGGGCCTGCAGCACGAACTGACGCCAGGCGTACTTGCCCATATCGGGCCCCACCAGGCGCGCAGCCTTCCAGGTCTTGCCGCCATCGGTGGAGACTTCCACACCCTTGATGCCGTTCATGCCGCCAAAGGCCACGCCATGAATCTGCACCAGGCCGGGAGCCTGAGCGCCGTCTTCGGGCAGAGGGCTGTTGATCCACGACTTGACGCTCATCTCCTGCACCGAAGGCTGGCTGGGGTCGCCCTTGCTGCCGGGCGGGGAGATGCGATAGCCGTGCGACATGATGTGGGCCTCGCTCTCCTTGGCGGTAAAGGCCAGCTGCTTGATGTATTTGATGTTGTTCACACCGGTGTAGCCGGGCACGATAAGGCGCAGCGGGCCGCCGTGGGCCAGGGAAATCGGCTCGCCATTCATCTCCCAGGCCAGCAGCGCATCCTGCATGGCTGCCACGGGAACCGAACGCTCCACGATCACGCTCTTGGGGTCCAGACCTGCGGGCAGCACTTCGCCGCCTGTACCGGTCATATAAGCCAGACCATCGGCCACACCGCCCAGGGCCTTGACCACTTCACGCACGGGCACGCCGCTCCAGACCACGCAGCCGGCAGCACCGACCGTCCACTGCGTACCGCTGGGCTTGCTGGGGAAAAAGCCACGACCATTACCCGAACATTGCAGCACCATGGTGACCGTCTCCAGGCCCATGGATTTGAGCTCGCGCACCGTCAGCTGGCGGGGCTGCTTGACGCCGGCAATCTGCACCTGCCAGGCATCGCGGTCGGCCACAATCGATTCGGGCGGTGTGGGCAGGTTGTTGCGCACATACAGCTGGTTGCTGGGTGTGATCACGCTGGTGCCGAAAGCGGAGCGCTTGGTCTCGATCGTCGTGCTGCTGTGCACGATGACGGCATCCGCATTCTTGAAGCTGGCAAAGCCGGGCAGCGGCTTGGCGGCCGGAGCTGCCGCAGGGGCGGCCTGGGCCAGTGCATGGCTTTGAAAGCTGGCCAGACCTACGGCGGCCAGCGCGCTGGCGCTGCCTGTCAGCAGGCGGCGGCGCGGCAAGGAAGTGGAAGTTTGTGGCATGGAATGTCTCCTCTTTATCGTGGTGAAGGAACGGGGCAAAAACCGGGATTCAGCTGCTGGTCTGGCCCAGCACCCGTGAGGCCACGGCCAGGGCTTGCTTCTTCTGGGCAATCAGTACCAGGGGGCGGCCTTCGCGTGAGCGCACCACCTGCCAATAGGTATTGGCCCACCAGCCCTGGCCGTCAGGGAGGTGCAGGGGCTGGTCAAAGGCCAAGACGGTGACGATGCCGCCTTTTTCAAAAAAAGTGGTCAGGTGGTAGGCCCGCGCGCCGTCGATATCGCAGGGTCGCATCAGCTGGGTGAAGCCCGGCAGCTTTTGCTGTGTGGGCCAGTCCAGGTGGCGGGCGATCTCGGCCTCGGCCATGAAGTTGCCACGCAGCGTGCGTTCGTAGTACTCATGCTCTATGGCCGAGCGCACCATCTCAGGCGGGCGCAGCGCCAGCACGCTGCCCAGGGCGGTACTGGACACGATGACCGCAGCCAGCAGGATTTGCAGACCGCGGCGTGCATACCAGGGCGTGTGGCGCAGCAGATGAGCAGGCGGCTCGTCGGGCGCAAAAGCCAGCGCCAGCTCGGCCCGCGCACGCAGGTCAAAAGCCGTGTCGTCAGGGCGATCGTTGAAGTTCATGGAATGCGCTTTCGCAGCGGTATCACGCTGGCGGCAGAAGTCGGGGTGGTGACGGTACGTGCAGGCTCTTGCAAAGCGGTCTTGAGCGCTTCCCGCGCCCGCGCCAGGCGCGAGAGCACGGTGCCGGGTGCAATATCCAGCGCCTCGGCCATCTGGGCCGTGGCCATGTCGTCAAAGTAGTAGAGCACCAGCACTTCGCGGTGAATCGGAGCAATGCGGGCCAGGGCCTTGACCACATCCAGCTGCACGTCCAGCGCTTCGTGGTGGTTCACGGCTTCCTCGCTCAAGGCCTCCTGGCTCTGGGCCTGATGCTGCGCCGGATCAAAGTGGCGAAACGCATGGCGGCGCATGATCTGGAACAGCCAGGCCCGCGCCATGGAGGGGTCGCGCAGCTGACTGCGAAAGCGCCAGGCACTGGTAAAGCAGTCCTGCACCACATCCTCGGCAATGGCGCGCGAGCCCGTCAGCGCCCAGGCACTGCGCAGCAGAAAGCGATAGTGCTCGCGCACCCATTGGTTGTAGCGTGACTCGGCGGAGGAGATCATGAAGCTAAAGAGCGCACAGCAGCCGCTTTCATTCCATGCTGGCGCAAAGATTTTTTCTGCTTGGCATTTTTGCTATCAATTGCAAAGCGACATGCGCATGCAATTCAGTCTGTTCAGCAATGAACAGGCCTGAGATCAAATCAGATAAAGCACCAGCAGCTACAGACTTTGCGCATGCATGCCAAAAAAGCGCGCCGGCGGCATGCCCACGGTGCGGCGCACCATGGCGCTGAAGGCGCTGGGGCTGTAATCGAGTTCTGCGGCAATGCGCTGAATCGGCCAGTTGCGTGCCGCCAGACTCACCGCATGGGCCAGCACCACCTGCTGGCGCCAGTGGGTGAAAGTGCATTCCAGCTCCTGCTTGAACAAGCGCGCCACGGTGCGCGGGCTGGCTCCGGTATCGCGGGCCCAGTCCTCCAGCGTCACATAGCGCGTAGGGTCGGCCAGCACGGCCTCGCACAGCAGGCGCAGGCGCTTGTCCTTGGGCAGGTTCACGCCCAGTTGCACGGCGCTGGCACGGCGCAGCTCGTCCAGCAACAAGGCGCTCAGATGGTGTTCGCGCGCCCTGTCCTGCTCGGACAGGTTCAGGCTGTCATCGGGCAGCGTGGGCAGCTCGCGTGCCACGGCACGCAGCAGGGCCGAGGCATTGAGCACCCGGCACTGGCGCCAGGCCGCCTCTTCCTGCGGCCCTACGTCGGGGCCGCAACGTCCGTCGGTCTGGTAGAAGTACATGGTGCGCAGATCGGCACTGTCCACCATGGTCACCGCGTGTTCTATGCCGGGCGGCACCCACAGCGCCCGGGAAGGCGGCACGATGAACGTGCCTTGCGCCACCGTGAGCCGGATGGTGCCCGTGCTGGAAATCGCCAGCTGCGCCCAGGGATGGCTGTGGGGCTTGACCTGGGTGTCCATCTCCAGCCAGCGGCACTTGGCACGCACCGGCCTTTGCGCCGTGGGCACATAGAGGTGGGGCGTAATGGTATCGACATAAGCCGTGGCCTTGCCGGCCCGCAGCGGCTCAGTGGAGATGCTTGGCATGTTCACGATAGTAATTGGCAGACTATCGCATACAAGACGACACCTGTCTGCCTAAGATGCGTCATATGAACCGCCCCGCCTCCACAACACTTCAAAACCAGGCGCCAGACACGGTGCGCAGCGATGTGCGCACCATCAGCCTCATCGGTCTGGCCCATGGCTCCTCGCACTTTTTCCACCTGCTGCTGCCGCCGCTGTTTCCCTGGCTGATCAAGGATTTCGGCTATAGCTATGCCGAGCTGAGCGTGCTGGTTTCGCTGTTCTTCATCGTCTCGGGCACGGGCCAGGCCCTGGCCGGTTTTGCGGTGGACCGCTTTGGTGCCCGCCCCATTCTGTTTGCCGCGCTCGGCAGCTTTGCCGTGGCCGGTCTGATTGCCAGCACCGCCACCGGCTACTCCATGCTGCTGGCGGCGTCCTTTTTTGCGGGCCTGGGCAATGCGCCCTTCCACCCTGTGGACTTCACCATTCTCAACAAGCGCGTGTCGCAGCAGCGCATAGGCCATGCGTTCTCGGTGCACGGCCTGTCGGGCAACATCGGCTGGGCGCTGGCGCCGCTGTTCATGGCCGGCATCACCACCGCCACCGGCTCCTGGCGCACGGCCTGCTTTTGCGGCGCCCTGTGGGCCCTGGCGGTGCTGGTCATCATGGTGCTCAACCGCGATGCGCTCGATGACCGTGCCGCCCCTGCGGATGCCGCTGCTGCGCCCAAGACGGCGGCCGGCGCTGCCGCCGCATCCCAGGAGCACCCCATGGCCTTCATGAAGCTGCCGTCGGTGTGGCTGTGCTTTTCCTTCTTCTTCTGGAGCACCTGCGCCCTGAGCGCCATCCAAAGCTTTGCCAGCCCCGCCATGCAGGCCATGTACGGCCTGCCGCTGAGCGTGACGGCGCTGATCGTGACCGGATACATGCTGTGCGGTGCAGCAGGCATGGTGGTGGGCGGCTTTCTGGTGGGCCGCGTGCAAAGACTGGAGAAGGTAATCTCCATCTGCATGCTGGGCTCGGCCCTGCTGCTGCTCATCGTGGGCACCGGCTGGCTGCCCGGCATGGTGGCCGTGGTCGTGGCCTCCCTCGCCGGTCTAGGCACCGGCCTGGCCGGCCCTTCGCGCGACATGCTGATCAAGCGCGCTGCGCCTCCTGGCGCTACGGGCCGCGTGTACGGCACGGTGTACTCGGGTCTGGATCTGGGCTTTTGCCTGGCCGCCCCCGTGTTCGGCTACATGCTGGACCACCAGATGAACAACACCGTGTTTTACGGCTCGGCGATTGCGCTGGCTCTGTCTGTGGTGTCTGCCGTCATCGTGGGCGACGGCGTGAGCAAGAAAAGCAAGATCGCCATGGCCGCGGCCTGACAGCCTTGGCGGATTCCCCAAAGCCCTGCGTGCCCAGCCCGCAGGGCTTTTTTCATGGCGTCGCAATTTCCCGTGTTTACCCTGATTCATCCAGCCGCCGACGCATGAGCGCGGCTGCTAAGCTGCAACAGGTCAAGGCAACACACAGCCCTTGCAAAGACTGGCTTGTGCACTATCAAAAGCAAAGCACATCAAGCCACCCTTCTACCCTGACAGGAGACATATTCCTTATGCGTTGGAATTCGAATCGCGCTGCCTCGGCAGCTGGCACCCTCTTTCGCGCCACCCCTCTGGCACTGGCTCTGGCCTTTGGCGCAGCCCATGCCGCGCCCCAGGGCGAGATGCTCAAGCTGGCGCAAAAAGAGCAGCAACCGCTGCTCGATACGCTGCGCGATCTGGTGCATATCGAATCCGGTAGCAAGGATGTGGAAGGCGTCAAGAAGATTGCCGAATACATTGCCGGTAAGCTGCGCGCCCAGGGCGGCAAGGTGGAAGTCATCACGCCCACGGACGTGTACCGCCTGGACGACACACCCGAGAAGATCGGCCCCATGGTGCATGCCGAGTTCAAGGGCAAGGGCAAGAGCCGCATCATGCTGATCGCCCACATGGACACGGTGTATCTGCCCGGCATGATCAAGGATCAGCCTTTCCGCATCGACGGCGACAAGGCCTACGGCCTGGGCATTGCCGACGACAAGCAAGGCGTGGCGCTGATTCTGCACACCATGCCCTTGCTCAAGGCCCTGGGCATCGATGACTTCGGCACCCTGACCGTGCTGATCAACGGTGACGAGGAAATCAGCTCGCCCGGCGCACGCAGCACCATCACCCGTATGGGTGCTGAGCAGGACGCCGTGTTCTCGTTCGAGGGCGGCGGCACCGACGGCAGCCTGCGCCTGGCAACCAGCGGCATCGGATCTGCTTATCTGAAGGTACTGGGCAAGTCTTCGCACGCCGGCGCCAAGCCCGAGGACGGTGTGAATTCGCTGTACGAGCTGTCGCACCAGATCCTGCAGATGAAGGATTTGTCCAAGCCCGAACAAGGCCTCAAGCTCAACTGGACAGTGTCCAAGGCCGGCACCAACCGCAATGTGATTCCCGCAGAATCGACCGCTCAGGCCGATGCCCGCGCCCTGCGCGTGGAAGACTTCACGGCGCTGGAAAAAGCCATGCGCGACAAGATAGCCAACAAGCTGCTGTCCGCCAGCAAGGTAGAGCTGAAGTTCGAAGTTCGCCGCCCACCGCTGGAGGCCAATGACACGGCCCGCAAGCTGGCCAAGCATGCCCAGGGCATTTACGACAAGGAGCTGCAGCTGCCCATGAAGGTCATGGAAACCGCCACCGGCGGCGGCACGGATGCCGCGTTTGCAGCGCTCAAGACCAAGGGCGGCGTGATCGAAGGCTTTGGCCTCTCGGGCTATGGCGCCCACTCCAACGATGCCGAGTATGTGCAGATCAACACCATTGCGCCGCGCCTGTACCTGGCCGCCCGCATGATTCAGGACTTCTCGCGCGGCCAAGTAAAGTAATACGAGTTGGATAGCGGCTTGCGCCGGTCTTTGCTCGATTACAGACCGCTTCAATGCTGAAACCCAAAAGGAGCTGGCGCTGCCAGCTCCTTTTTTTATAGGCCTCTCTGTCACCTAATCAACAGACTCAGGCGCGCCGAATCCCTACATTGATGAGCACCACAATGAAGGAGACAAGCCGTGACTTCCACTTGCCTGAACATTCCCAGCGTGCAGCATCTGGTCAGCCCCGAAGAATGGCAGCTGCGCGTGGATCTGGCCGCCTGCTACCGGCTGGTGGCGCAATACGGCTGGAGCGATCTGGTCTTCACCCACATCAGCGCCCGCCTGCCCGGCCCCGAGCACCATTTTCTGATCAACCCCTATGGGCTGATGTTTGACGAAATCACGGCCTCGTCCTTGATCAAGGTGGACATGGATTGCAACAAGCTGATGGAGTCCGCGTTTCCCGTGAACCCGGCCGGCTTCGTCATCCACAGCGCCGTGCATGCCGTGCGCCCCGATGTGCAATGCGTGCTGCACACCCACACCCGGGCCGGCGTGGGCGTGGCGGCACAGAAAAACGGTGTGCTGCCCATCAGCCAGCAAAGCACTTTTGTCCTGGCCTCTCTGGCCTATCACGACTACGAAGGCGTGGCCTTTCGCGAAGCCGAGGCACCGCGCCTGCAAGCCGATATGGGCGCGGCCAACTTTCTCATGCTGCGCAACCACGGCCTGCTGACCTGCGGCGCCACGATTGCCGACGCTTTTCTGTCCATGTATGTGTTCGAGTCCGCCTGCCAGATCCAGCTTGCCGCCCAGTCCGGCGGCAGCGAGCTGACGCAGGTGAATCCGCAAATCATTGAAGGCGTGGCCCATGCCATGCAGGTGCAGACCGGCGGCCTGGGCGGGCAGTTTGCCTGGCCTGCGCTGCTGCGCAAACTCGATCGCATTGATCCGGGCTACAGAGACTGAAGCGGCTTGTGCCGATGCAAAAAGAGCATCCCTTGGGATGCTCTTTTTTGATCCCTCAGCGAGGGCGTATGCGGTAGAGACAATGCTCAGCCAGAGCATGGTCCG
The DNA here is from genome assembly GCF_965139575.1 of Comamonas aquatilis. Classification (NCBI taxonomy): domain Bacteria; kingdom Pseudomonadati; phylum Pseudomonadota; class Betaproteobacteria; order Burkholderiales; family Comamonadaceae; genus Comamonas; species Comamonas aquatilis. Next base: position 137,872 of record NZ_CBCSIW010000009.1, read on the forward strand.
CCGGCAGGGCCGGGTGCATAAAGGTCTTGGCATCGGCCTGCATTCCCAGGCGCTGCATCACGGCCTGAGACCGCAGGTTCTGCACCGCCGTGAACGACACGATCTCCTCAAGCTGCAAGACGTTCAGACCAAAATCCAGCGCGGCTTGCGCCCCTTCGGTCGCCAGACCTCGGCCCCAGAACGGCCTGGCCAACCTCCAGCCAATTTCCACGCAAGGCGAAAAAGGCAGATCCGCCGTCGGAATATGCAAACCAATCATTCCCGCCATGCGGCCCGAAGCAATGTCTTCTGCCACCCAGAAGCCCCAGCCGCGTTCGGCAATCAAGGCTTGGCAGCGGGCGGCCAAGGCGTCGCTGGCCTGTCTGTCCAGCGTGGCAGGAAAGTAGCGCATGACTTCGGGGTCGGCATTGAGCTGCGCGAATGCCGGGAAGTCCTGCGGCTCCCATTGCCGCAGCACCTGCCGCGGCGTGATCAAACGTTCAGGCTTGGCCACGTAGCTTTTCGATGAGACCGTTGAGCTCGTCCAGCGAGCCGAACTGGATGGCGATCTCGCCCAGCTCCTGGGTCTTGCCGTGGCGGCGCACCGTCTTCTTGATACGCACTTCCACCTCGGCCGTCAGCAGATCGGACAGCTCTTCCTCCACGCGCTTGACGTCGCGAGATTTGCCGTCTTTCTTGACGTTCTGGCGCGTCAGGCTGAACTCGGCACCGATCTTCTTGACCAGCGATTCGGCCTCGCGCACCGACATCTTCTTGGCCGCAATCTGGTTGCCGGCCGTGATCTGCGTGGCGCGGTCCAGCGTCAGCAGTGCACGCGCATGGCCCATGTCGATATCGCCGGCCATCAGCATGGTCTGCACGGGCTCGGCCAGATTCAGCAGGCGCAGCAGATTGGTGGCGGCGCTACGCGAACGGCCCACGGCCTGAGCCGCCTGTTCGTGCGTGAGGCCAAATTCCTTGACCAGACGCGACAGGCCTTGCGCCTCTTCCAGCGGATTGAGGTCTTCACGCTGAATGTTCTCGATCAGCGCCATGGCGGCAGCGGCTTCGTCCGGCACTTCGCGCACCAGCACCGGCACCTCGGCCAGACCGGCCAGACGGGCAGCGCGGAAACGGCGTTCGCCGGCAATGATTTCGTACTTGCCCGCGTTGCTGCCCTTGACCAGCTGGCGCACCAAAATCGGCTGCATGATGCCCTGGGCCTTGATGCTCTCGGCCAGCTCGTACAGCGCGCCTTCATCCATGCGCGTGCGCGGCTGGTATTGGCCGGCCACCATCACCTCCAGCGACAACACGCTGGGCAGGCTGGCCTGCGCCTTGGCGCCGGTATCGTCCTTTTCACTGACCTTGGGGCCTAGCAGGGCCTCCAGGCCGCGTCCCAAGCCCTTGGGCTTCTTTGTCACCATTGCTTGATCTTTCCTTAAAGGGTGTGCAGCAGCGCGTGGCCGCTGTCCCAGAGTCCTAATCCGCTGGCCGTGTTGAGATGGCCTGCTGCGCCTGCATTCACCAGACGGCTGCCCCAGCCCTGGGCCATGGCCTGGGCACGCTCCAGAGAGCAATGTGGGTCGTTCTCGCTGGCCACCAGTATCGACGGGAAGGGCAGTGTTTGCAGCAGCACAGGCGACCAGCCCGGCACGGCAGCACGCAGGCTGTCCTGCTCGGTATCACCGGGGGCCACCAGCAACACGCCACGCACGCGGGTCTTGGCGGCCTGGGAATGCGCGGCCCACCAGGCCACCAGAACACAGCCCAGGCTATGGGCCACCAAGGTCACGGGGCGCGGCGCGTCCAGCACGGTTTCTTGCAGGCGAATGCTCCAGTCACCGCGCAGCGGATGCTGCCAGTTGTGCTGCTCCAGGCGCTGGTAGCCGTAGCGCTGCTGCCACAGGCTTTGCCAGTGGCCGTCATCGGAGTTCTGCCAGCCGGGCAGCAGCCAGACATCCTGAGGATTCAATGCATCAGATGTCATAGCTGCCTACGCTTGATGGATAAGAGGGTGAGGCCAGTTTCACGTGAAACATTCACATCTTCTTGATGCGGCGCACCATTTCCTCGGCAAACTCGATGAAGGCCTTGCTGCCCTTGGCCGAAGCATCGAACACCACACCGGGCAGACCATAGCTGGGCGCTTCGGCCAGACGCACGTTGCGGGGAATGACGGTATCGAACACCTTGTCGCCAAAGTGCTCCTTGAGCTGGTCGCTGACCTGCTGCTGCAGCGTGGTGCGCGGATCGAACATCACGCGCAGCAGACCGATGATCTGCAGATCGGGGTTCATGTTGGCATGCACCTGCTTGATGGTGTTGACCAGGTCGGTCAGACCTTCCAGCGCAAAGTATTCGCACTGCATGGGCACGATCACGCCATGGGCCGAGCACAGGCCATTGAGCGTCAGCATGGACAGCGAGGGTGGGCAGTCGATGAGCACGAAGTCATAGTCGGCCTCGACCACCTGGAGCGCGCCCTTGAGTCGCTCGTTGCGGCGCTCCAGCGAGACCAGTTCGATCTCGGCACCCGAGAGCTCGCGGTTGGCGCCCAGCACGTCATAGCCGACCTGCTCGGATTTGAGCGCCACTTCCTGGATGGAGGCATTCTCCAGCAGCACGTCGTACACCGTCAGCTCCAGTGCGCGCTTGTCCACGCCCGAGCCCATGGTGGCATTGCCTTGCGGATCCAGGTCGATCAGCAACACGCGCTGGCCTACCTTGGCCAGACCGGCTGCAAGATTGACCGTGGTCGTGGTCTTGCCTACTCCACCCTTTTGATTGGCAACGCAGAAAATTTTGGCCATGGATTTCACTTTTTAGTTGGAGGCCAGCTTGAGGCCAAAACCGATCAAAAACACACCAGCTGTTTTTTCCAGCCACTTCACCACCACAGGATTGGCACGCAGGCGATCTGCCAGCAGCCGGGTCAGCGTCACGACGATGGCGCTGTAAATGAAAGTGATGAAGGCCATGGTGGCTGCCATCACGCCAAAGGTCAGCAGGCCTTGATGATGGGCGGGGTCCACAAACATGGGGAAGAAAGCCATATAGAAAACAATGGCCTTGGGGTTCATCAAGGTGATCAAGGCGCCCTGGCGAAAGTACTGGCGCGGCTGGATCTGTATCGGCGGGGCGTCACCGGGTTTGGCGGTGAGCAGTCTGTAGCCCAGCCAGGCTAGGTATGCGGCGCCAATCCACTGCACGGCATGAAAAGCGGCGGGATAGGCGGCCAGCACGGCAGCGACCCCGGCCACCGCCAGCCACATCAGCACCTGGTCTGCGGCAATGACCCCGAAGCAGGCCGCCATGCCGGCGCGCACGCCGCCTTTGCCTGTGGAAGTGATCAGAGCCAGGTTGCCCGGCCCAGGAATCAGCAAAAAAACGGTGACTGCCGCAACAAACGCACCGTAATCAGAGATGCCAAACATTCAAACCCTGCGCGATGGAAAACATGGAGTTTATGCGAGGGCCGTTACCTGCGCACCCCCTGCACGGAGATGCGGCCGATAAACGTTTGTAAAAAGTCAGGCCGCAGCGCGCAGCCAGACCACGCAGCGCTCTACATCCAGGCCCGGCACCTGCAAAGGTTCCACGTGAAACACGTTCACGTCGGCAGGCAGGGCTGCCATCTCTTCTTCGGGGTGCTTGCCCTTCATGGCAAACCAGATGCCATCGGCCGCCAGCGCCTTGCGCGACCAGGTGGTGAAGTCCAGCAGCGAGGCGAAGGCCCGGCAGCTGATCACGGGATACAGCGTCTTGAGGTTCTCCACCCGGTCGTGAATGCCATGCAGATTGGGCAGGCGCAGCGATGCCGCCACCTGTTGAATGAAGGCAGCTTTCTTGCCCACGGTGTCCACGCAGCTCACATCGATCTGCGGGCAGCAGATGGCGAACACCACACCGGGCAGACCGCCGCCAGAGCCCACATCCAGCAAGGGCAGACGCTGGCCCTCTTGCACTGGCAGCGTCTTCACATGGCGCAGCAGCGCAGGCACGGCGGCCAGACTGTCGAGCAGATGGTGAGTCAGCATCTCTTGCGGATCACGCACAGAAGTGAGGTTGTAGACCCGATTCCACTTTTGCAGCAGATCGAGAAAGCTCATCAGCAGATCGATCTGGGTCTGTGTCAGCTCCAGTTGCAGGCTGGCAACGCCGGCTTCCAGTTGGGTGCGCAATGCCTGGCTCATGCAGCGGCCTCTTCATTCTTTGCAGCAAAGCCCTTGAAGCCGCCTTTTTTGAGGTGGACCATGAGCAGGGAGATGGCAGCAGGCGTCACGCCCGAAATGCGTGAAGCCTGACCCAGAGTCTCGGGCCTGTGCTTTTGCAGCGTCTGACGCACTTCGAAAGACAGAGCCGCCACCTGCATGTAATCAAAGTCCAGCGGCAGACGCAGCTTCTCGAAATGCGAAGCCCGTTCGACTTCGTCTTTCTGGCGGTCGATATAGCCGGAGTATTTGGCCGTAATCTCCACCTGCTCGATCACCGAGGCACTGAGGCCACCCAGCACTTGCGGCTGTACATCGGCCGAGGCGTACTTGCCTTCATTCAGGCTCATGAGCTTGTCATAGTCCACACCGGGACGGCGCAGCAGATCGAACAGGTTGTATTCCCGCTCCATGGCTTTGCCCAGCACGCGCTCGGACTCTTGGGCCGAAACAATGCGTGGGTTCACCCAAGTGGATTTGAGGCGTTCTGTTTCACGTGAAACAGCATCGCGCTTGCGGCTGAACGCTTCCCAGCGCTCGTCGCCAACCAGGCCCATCTTGCGCCCCTCTTCCGTCAGGCGCATATCGGCATTGTCTTCACGCAGCTGCAGACGGAACTCGGCACGGCTGGTGAACATGCGGTAGGGCTCGGTCACGCCCTTGGTGATCAGATCGTCCACCAGCACGCCCAGATAGGCTTCGTCACGCCCGGGCGTCCATGGACCTTCGCCTCGGCACTGCAGCGCCGCGTTCAGGCCGGCAAACAGACCTTGGGCTGCGGCCTCTTCATAGCCCGTCGTGCCATTGATCTGACCAGCAAAGAACAGACCCTGGATCTGCTTTGTCTCGAAGCTGCTCTTGAGCGAGCGCGGATCGAAGTAGTCGTACTCGATGGCGTAGCCGGGGCGCAGGATGTGGGCATTCTCCAGCCCCTTCATGGAGCGCACCAGATCGTACTGAATATCAAATGGCAGGCTGGTCGAGATCCCGTTGGGATAGAACTCGTTGGTGGTCAGGCCTTCGGGCTCCAGAAAAATCTGGTGGCTTTCCTTGTCGGCAAAACGGTTGATCTTGTCTTCGACGCTGGGGCAGTAACGCGGGCCCACGCCTTCGATCTTGCCGGTGAACATGGGGCTGCGGTCAAAGCCACTGCGGATGATCTCGTGCGTGCGCGCATTGGTATGCGTGATCCAGCATGGCATTTGCCTGGGGTGCATGGCCGCATCGCCCATGAAGCTGAACACGGGCACTTCGCCCTCGTTCACGCCGCCTGGCATGCCGTCGCCTGGCTGCTCGTCACACTGGCTGAAGTCAATGGAACGGCCGTCAATGCGCGGAGGCGTACCGGTCTTCAAGCGCCCTTGGGGCAGCTTCAGTTCCTTCAAACGGGCCGACAGGCTCACGGCTGGAGGATCGCCGGCACGGCCTGCAGCGTAGTTGTTCAGTCCGACGTGGATCTTGCCATCGAGAAAAGTGCCGGCCGTCAGCACCACAGTACGGCTGCGAAACTGTATGCCCACCTGGGTGACAGCACCCACCACGCGGTCGCCCTCCACCATCAAATCATCCACCGCTTGCTGGAACAGCCAGAGATTGGGCTGGTTCTCCAGCATCTCGCGAATGGCTGCCTTGTACAGAATGCGGTCGGCCTGGGCCCGGGTGGCGCGCACTGCCGGGCCTTTGGAGCTGTTGAGAATGCGGAACTGAATGCCGCCCTTGTCCGTGGCCAACGCCATGGCGCCGCCCAAAGCATCGAGTTCCTTGACCAGATGGCCTTTGCCAATACCGCCGATGCTGGGGTTGCAGCTCATCTGCCCCAGGGTTTCGATATTGTGGGTAAGCAGCAGCGTTTTGCTGCCCATGCGCGCAGCCGCCAACGCGGCCTCGGTGCCGGCATGGCCGCCACCGACCACGATCACATCAAATTCCTGTGGGTACAACATGTTCTTGCTCCGGGCCACGCCCGGCCCTTGGACCCCGCAACGAAGCGCCCATGCTTCGGCTCTCATGGCGGACGAACATCCTTCGTACAGATGCCCAGCCCAGCGGGGAGCCCGCAATTTTCCCACCAATGGACCAACAATGCCCTGCCAGGGGTCTGCAGCCCTGTTTCACGTGAAACAGCCGCTGGAACCCTTGACCTAGCACTTGCCCTGATACGGCACTTGAAGCAGGAAAAATGCGTACTGCCTGTGCTGCAATGGCTGGCATGCAAATACTGATTTTTGCGGGCAGTACCCGCCAGGACTCGTACAACCGCAAACTGGCCAAGGCCGCAGCGGAGATGGCAACGCAACTGGGCGCGCAAGTGAGCCTGCTGGAATTGTCGGACTTCGATATTCCCATGTACAACGCCGACCTGGAGGCACAGGGCACTCCCGCCGACGTGATCCGCCTCAAGCAGATTCTGCACCGCCATGCGGCCTGGATCATTTGCTGCCCCGAGTACAACGGCAGCTATCCCGCCCTGCTCAAGAACGCCATCGACTGGGCCTCCAGCCCGATCAAAGGCGATGCGCAATGGTCGGATGGCGTGCTGCCTTTTCGCGATACCGTGGTCGGCATGGCCAGTGCCTCGCCCGGAGGCCTGGGCGGCCTGCGCGCCCAATCGCACCTGGCCCCTCTGCTACTCAATCTGCAGTGCTGGCTGGCCCCGCGCAGCCATGCGGTAGCACATGCGGCCGATGCATTTGACGCACAAGCACAGCTGACCCGAAGCCAGGATATCTCCGGCATGCAAGCCCTGATTGAACAAGTGCTGTGGGCCGCAGACCGGCTGCAGACTACGGCCTCCTGAGCCAGGCATGCAGACGACATGCTTACGGTTTAGCATGGAGGCTTGTCTTTTCAACTGAAAGAAAGCCACTCGACATGAAGCTTTACTACAGCCCTGGCGCCTGTTCCCTGTCTCCGCATATCGTGTTGCACGAAACAGGTCTGCCGCATGAAGCCATTCTCGCCAGCACCAAGAGCCACCAGCTGCAGGATGGTACGGACTACTACAGCATCAATCCGCTGGGCTATGTGCCCTTTCTGGTGCTCGACAACGGAGACACGCTGCACGAAGGTCCGGCCATCGTCCAATACTTGGCCGATCAGGCGCCAGAAAAGAATCTGGCACCCGCCAACGGCACCATGGCCCGCTACCACCTGCAGGAGTGGCTCAACTTCATCGGCACCGAGCTGCACAAGGGCTTCGCCCCCTTGTTCAACCCCGCGACTCCCGATGACTTCAAGCCTGTGGTGCGTGCCAACGTGCTCAAACGCCTGACCTGGGTGGATGAGCAACTGGGCAACAAGGAATTCTTGATGGGCGACCAGTTCAGCGTGGCCGATGCCTATCTGTTCACCGTCACCGGTTGGGCCCAGTTTGTGGGCCTGGACATCTCGGGTCTGCCGCATATCCTGGCCTACCGCGAACGCGTGCTGGCCCGCCCAGCCGTGCAGGCAGCGATGAAGGCAGAAGGCCTGCTCAAGTAAGCTTTTTCAAGCACGCGCAAACTGAAAAGCCCGGTGTTGATCACCGGGCTTTTTTGTCTTCTGGAGCTCTGCATGACCTCGTTGTTCGACCCCATTACCGCCGGATCCATGACCTTGCCCAACCGCATTGCCATGGCGCCGCTGACACGCAACCGCGCACCCAATGCCGTGCCTACGGCGTTGATGAGCACCTATTACGCCCAGCGTGCCACGGCGGGTCTGTTGATCAGCGAAGGCACGGCCGTCAGCGCCCAGGGCCAGGGCTATGCCGATGTGCCCGGCCTGTATGCCGAGCAGCAGCTCAAGGCATGGAAGCAGGTCACCGATGCCGTGCACCGCCAGGACGGGCGCATCGTCACCCAGCTGTGGCATGTGGGCCGCGTCTCGCACACCCTGGTACAGCCCGACAACCAGGCGCCTGTAGGCCCCACGGATGTGGCGGCAAAATCCAAAACCTATGTGATCAACCGCGAAACCGGTGAAGCCGGTTTTGTGCCCACCTCAGTGCCGCGTGCGCTGCGGCAGCAAGAGCTGCCAGGCATTGTTCGCAGCTTCGCCCAGGCCGCCCTCGCGGCCGTGGAAAGCGCCGGTTTTGACGGCGTGGAACTGCACGGGGCCAACGGCTATCTGCTGGACCAGTTTCTGCGCAGCAGCACCAACTCGCGCACCGACGACTACGGCGGCAGCATGGAAAACCGCGCTCGCCTGATGCTGGAATGCACACGCGCCGTCGCCGATGCCATAGGCAGCGGCAAGGTCGGTATCCGCATTTCTCCGGTCACACCCGCCAACGATATTGATGATGCCCATCCGCAAGCCCTGTTCGAGTATCTGGTGCGTCAGCTGGCACCCTTGGGCCTGGCCTATATCCATGTGATCGAAGGTGCCACCGGCGGCCCGCGCGTGATTGACGAGCGCCCCTTCGACTACTCGGCCCTCAAGGCCGCCTACCGCGATGCCGGCGGCCAGGGCGCATGGATGGTGAACAACGGCTATGACCGCCAGCTGGCCATGCAGGCCGTGGAGAGCGGCTACGCCGACATGGTGGCCTTTGGAAAAGCCTATATTGCCAACCCCGATCTGGTGCACCGCCTGCGCGCGAACCTGCCTCTCAACGCCTGGAACAGCAGCCGCTTTTACGGCGGCGGAGCAGACGGCTATACCGACTATCCCGCAGCAGCCTGAGACAAAATTTCTTGCCTGAAAAGGCTGATAAGGCATGAAAACAATGCGCCATCAGCTTCTATTCGTATAGCAATTTTTCATGGTGCTTGATTCAGCTCAGAACTGCTCAAGCCAAGGCTGCTCTTTCTGGGCCGTCAGGCTGCGATCGGCCAGCGAAGCAGGTGCCAGCCCCGGGCGCGGTGCGGGCATGGAGCCGCGCGCCGAACGCAGGGGCGCAAGTTCAGCCCCTGCGGCCACACGGAACTGGCTGACCAGTTGCGCCAATCGCGAAGCCTGCTCGCGCAGCGACTGGGCGGCGGCCGCAGACTCCTCCACCAGCGCGGCATTTTGCTGCGTCATGCGTTCGATATCGCCCACGGCCTGATGGACCTGGCCGATGCCCATGGACTGCTCGCTGGCAGCTGCGGAAATCTCGCCAATGATGTCGCCCACGCGCTGCACGCTCTCCACCATTTCCTTCATGGTCTTGCCGGCGTCTTCCACCTCGCGCACGCCGCCGTCCACGGCCTGTCCGCTGGTGTGGATCAGGCCCTTGATCTCATTGGCGGCCTGCGCCGAGCGCTGGGCCAGACTGCGCACTTCGGCGGCCACCACGGCAAAGCCTCGGCCTTGTTCTCCGGCGCGAGCCGCTTCCACGGCGGCATTCAAGGCCAGGATATTGGTCTGGAAGGCGATGGAATCAATCAGCCCGATGATGTCGCCGATCTTGCGGCTGGAGCTGGAAATCTGCTGCATGCTCACCACGGCCCGGCCCACGATCTGACCGCCCTGCTGTGCCGTCCCCGATGCCGACGAAGCCAGCTGGTTGGCCAGTTGGGAAGAAGCGGCCGTCTGCTGCACCGTGGCCGTCAGCTGGGACAGCGAAGCCACGGTTTCCTGCACATTGCTGGCCGTCTGCTCGGTGCGGGCCGACAGGTCCTGATTACCGGTGGCAATCTCCTGGCTGGCAGTTGCGATATTGCTGCTGGCATCGCGCACCTGAATCACCATGGTGCTCAAGCCCTGCTGCATCTGATCGAGGGCACGCAGCAGATCGGACAGTTCGTCCTTGCCCGTCACCGCCACCTTTTGCGACAGATCGCCATTGGCAATCGTCAAAGCCATCTGGCGTGCACTCACCAGCGGCGCGCAGATCGACTGCATGTTCAGCAACGTCAGCGGAATCACCACCAACAGAGTCAGCAACACGGCTCCGATGAACAGCCAGCGCGTCTGCCTGGCCACCTCCTGCTCGCCAGCAGCCTGCACATCCGACAGCTGATGCAGCATCTGATCGAGCTGGGCCAGCAGCTTTTCAGCTTCCATCACCTCGGCCAGAGCCTTGGCACTGGTACGGTTGGCAATGGTGGCCGAGTCATAACCTCCGGCCTCCAGCTGGCGGGCCACCGGCTCGAACGCTTTGCGGTAGTTGTCGATGCGGGTGATGATGCTTTCGGCAAGCACATCGTCCTGAGCATCCCGGTCACTCGTAAAGCGGCCCAGCGTGGTCTTGGTCTGCTCGATCAAGGCCGCCCAGCGCTCATAGGCCTTGCGCACTTCCTCGGGGCGCTCGTACTGGATGATCATGTCCTTCTCGGAGGCGCGCACGCTACCCAGCTCGCTGCGCAACTGGGCCATGTGTCCCATCTTCACATAGGGGCCACTCATGAAATCCTGGCTCAGGCTCTGGATGCGGAACATGCCCAGCATGCCGGCCCCGCCCAGCAGACCCAGTAAAACCATCACCACGCCAATGGCGCCCAGCATGCGCGTGCGTATGGTGAAGCCGCGCATCATTCCCAACATATTCATCAAAGCTCCCTCTTGTCTTGGCTCGTATCGGCCGCGACCTGTCTTTTACACTAGAAACACAAATTGTTTCAGCTTGTCAGAAACTAGGGAAATGTTCATATCGGGAACTGCGTACTCTGAGCAGCAGGCCACTGCCACGCGGGCAATGTCTGAGTGCGAGAAAGCTTTGTTGCGTCAGATCAACCCCGCTGGCAACAGCGTCTTGTGCCCGGCTTGACCTTGCCATGATGTCAAAGTTGATGATTCAAGCCAAGGAGTCCACCAGCCCGGTGGCTTACCGTTTAAGGAGCTATGTATGCAACAAGTTTTTGAAGTTCAAGGCATGACCTGCGGCCACTGCGAGCGTTCTGTGACCAACGCCATCCAGGGCGTGGACGCACAGGCCCAGATCAAGATCGACCGCAGCGCCAACCGCGTGGAAGTGGACAGCAGCGCCAGCCGCGAAGCCCTGTCGGCCGCCATTGCCGAAGAAGGCTACAAGGTCGCCTAAGCACCTGACAGCCCACCCCAGCGCCAGCGGCACGGCAAGCCCTGAAAAAGGCCGCTGGCGCGTTTTTTTAGGACGATTCATGCCTAGCCCCCACTCTCCTGCTAAAAGTGCTCAGAACTGGCCTGTGGTGATAGGCGAGGCTGCACGCCGCGCCGGAGTGTCGGCCCGCATGGTGCGCCATTACGAGGCCCAGGGTCTGCTGCGCCCCGTGCATCGTACGGACAGCGGCTACCGCCAGTACAGCGAAACCGATGTACATACTCTGCGCTTTATTCGCCGCGGCCGCGATCTGGGCTTTTCCATGGAAGAGATCGGCACCCTGCTCGGCCTGTGGCACAACCAGGGCCGCGCCAGCAGCCAGGTCAAAGCCATTGCGCAAAAACACATTGCCGTGCTGACCGAGCGCATTGCCGCCATGCAGTCCATGCAACGCACGCTGCAGACCCTGGTGCACTGCTGCCATGGCGATGACAGGCCCGACTGCCCCATCCTCGACGATCTGGCCAGCGCAGACATCGCATCCTCCCCGGCTCCAAGACGGTCGGTGCCTCGAAACAACGCTGCAGCATAGCCCAGGGCTTTAACAGCTCTGGTGGCGCGGGCTGGCACACAGGTGATTGTGCTGAACAACTCAAGTACTGCAAAATGTTCTGTTTGACGGGCTCACCTTCGCAGCCCGCGCTGCCATTGCGCCGCAATGGAGGAGACACAGAGCATGAGCACCAAAGACATCTTCGTCGTCAGCACCGCCCGTACCGCCATAGGCACGTTTGGTGGCGGACTCAAGGACGTACCCAACACCCAGCTGGCCACCACCGTGGTCAAGGCCGCCATTGAGCGCGCCGGCATTGCGGCCGACACCGTAGGCCATGTGGTCATGGGCAATGTGATCCCCACCGACACCAAGGATGCTTATCTGTCGCGCGTGGCGGCCGTCGATGCGGGCTGCCCCATCGAGACCCCGGCCTTCAACGTCAACCGTCTGT
>NZ_CBCSIW010000010.1:0-131367 GCF_965139575.1 Comamonas aquatilis
ATATTCGTTGGTACAACGAAAAACGTATCAAAGTATCTCTGGGACGTTTAAGTCCTGTGGAATACCGGCACAAGCTTGGCCTAGCCGCATAAAACCAGTCCAAGTTTTTATCCGCACCTCCACCGGGGGCTAGTGGGTCACTTCTGGGTGGAAATCAACAGCAGTCTTTCAATGAAAGATTGCTTTTTTTACTGGCTGATTCGATTGCGCACTCTGTCTTGCCCCTCTTTGCCATCTTCCAAGGATAGGTCTCCGCGCCTGTCATGCCGGGTCGCGCTTTTGTATGGATTCGGCCGCACTGGATGACTGGATGCTGCGGAGCCGTCACTGTGGAACTGTTGCGTGAGAAAGTTGTGCTGACTTTGCAGCTGGTCTAACTCGTTTTCTGCGTCCAACGCTTTGCGCCACCGAAGGCATTGCTCTTGCGAGCAATGCCTTTTTTGCTTGCCTGTTTCGAGGCGCAAAAGTGCTCTGTTTAGAGTTCCTTGAAGTCTTCGCTTAAGCAACTTGTCAAGCTGGTGAATCCCCTTTTTATTTTCACTGATCAATTGCTTTGTAAAAATAAAAAACGCCGCTAAGCTGGCTTCATGCAAGAAAGCAAAGACATCGCAACACCGCAGCGAAGAGGCAGAGGCAGGCCGCCCAAGAGTGCTCAGCAGCGCAATGAGGGCAACCGTCGCAACGAGCTGATTCTGGCCGCCGGCCGGCAGTTCAGGCTCAAAGGCTTTCACGGCACCAGTACCCGTGATATCGCAGCTGCCGCCGGCATGCAGAGCAGTGCGATGTTCTATTTTTTCGAGAGCAAGGAAGCCATGCTGCACGAGGTGATGCGCAGCGGCATGGATCAGGCCATGCAAAGCCAGAGTGCGGCGCTGGCAGCGCTTGGCAGCCGCGCCAATGCACTGGGGCGTTTGCGTGCGCTGGTGCGCAACCATCTACAGGTGCTGGTGGGGCCGGATAGCGACTTCATTCCCGTCATGTTGTACGAATGGCGCGTGCTCACGGTGGCGCAGCGGCTGGATGTCTCGGCGCAGAAAGATCTGTACGAGGGGCAGTGGATGCCGGCGCTCAATGCCTTGCATAGAACCGGCCGTCTCAAAGCCCAGCCGGAGATCGCGCGACTCCTGATTTTCGGGGCACTCAACTGGACGGCGCAGTGGTACTCGCCTCAGGGCAGTTTGAGTCTGGATGCCTTGACAACCGAAGCCTTGGCTCTGTTTATGGGAGAACGGTGATGTACGGATCTATCTTTCAGGCGGCGCTGTTTGCGCAGCAGGTCGCGGTGGTGACGGGCGGCGGCTCCGGCATAGGCCGCTGCGTGGCGCATGAGCTGGCGTCCCTGGGGGCCCAGGTGGTGCTGGTCGGGCGCAGCGAGGCCAAGCTGCAGGCTGTGGCAGCCGAGATCGCCGAGGCCGGCGGCCGCGCCAGTTGCCATGCCTGCGACATCCGGGACGAAGCTGCCGTCAAGGCCATGGTGCAGGCCGTGATAGCCGAACACGGGCGCATCGATGCCTTGGTCAATAATGCCGGCGGCCAGTACCTGACGCCGCTGGCAGCCATCAGCGCCAAGGGTTGGCAGGCGGTGATAGACACCAATCTCACCGGCGGTTTTCTGGTGGCGCGTGAATGCTTTAACCAGTGCATGGCCGCGCAGGGCGGGGCGATTGTGAACATGGTGGCCGATATGTGGGGCTCTATGCCCAATATGGGGCATAGCGGCGCGGCGCGTGCCGGCATGGTCAGCTTTACCGAGACTGCGGCGCTGGAGTGGGCTGGCAGCGGCGTGCGGGTGAATGCGGTGGCACCAGGCTATATCGCCTCTAGCGGCATGGATCATTACCCGCCCGAGGCCGCGCCTTTGCTGCGCAAGATGCCGGCCACCGTACCTGCAGGGCGCTTCGGCAACGAGGCCGAGGTTTCCGCCGCCGTCGTGTTTCTGCTCAGCCCCGCCGCCAGCTTTATCAGCGGTAGCGTGCTGCGTGTAGACGGTGCCAGGCCTCAGATGCGCATGGGCATGGCGGCCGGTGGAGCTTCTGCCGAGGTGCAGCAGCGCCCGGCGGTACGGCCTTTCGCTGGTTTTCCTCTCTATCAGATGCCCAAGGTGTTCCAGTCATGAGCCAATACGCATCTCAATGGAATGCCGCCGGTGCGCAGGCTCAGGCGCGCTCCGAGGCCACGCTGGCGCGCATTGCGGCCATGCGGGAGCTGGAAGAGCGCGCAGCACAGGCCTCGTTCAAATCCAAGCCCCAGTTTGAAAAACGCGGCCAGTTGCTGCCGCGTGAGAGGGTGGGCTTGCTGCTCGATGCTGGCGCGCCCTGGCTGGCACTGTGCAGCTTGGCAGGCTATATGCAAGACAGCACGGACCCGGCCAGATCCGTGCCCGGCGGGGGAATGATTGCCGGCATCGGCTTTGTCAGCGGCGTGCGCTGCATGGTGGTGGCCAGCGATTCGGGCATTGAAGCCGGTGCGATTCAGGAAAAAGGCCTGGATAAAATCCTGCGGGTCCAGGAGATTGCCCTGCAAAACAAGCTGCCCTTCATCCACCTGGTGGAAAGCGCAGGTGCCAATCTCATGCGCTACCGGGTCGAAGGCTTTGTGCTGGGCGGCGGCCTGTTTCGCAATCTGGCAAGGCTGTCTGCTGCCGGCATACCGGTGATCACGGTGCAGCATGGTTCGGGCACGGCGGGCGGAGCTTATATGCCCGGGCTGTCGGATGTGGTCATCATGGTGCAGGGCCGCTCGCGGGCTTTTCTAGCCGGGCCGCCGCTGCTCAAGGCCGCCACCGGCGAGATTGCAAGCGAAGAGGAGCTGGGCGGTGCCCAGATGCACACCAGCATTTCGGGTCTGGGCGAGCATCTGGCCCAGGACGACCGCCAGGCCCTGGCCATGGCGCGCGACGTGGTGGATCGCTTGTCCCAATGGAAATGCCACGAGACGCATAGTCAGAAGGCACAATATGCTCATCAAGAGATAGCAAATCCACCACTGTTGAATGCCGAGGATTTGCTGGGCCTGATGCCCGCCCATCACCGCGAGCCGGTGGACATGCGCGAAATCATTGCACGCCTGGTCGATGGTTCGGAGCTGCTGGAGTTCAAGCCCGGCTACGGCGCGGCCACCGTCTGCGTGCAGGCGGACATTGGCGGCCATGCGATCGGCATCATCAGCAACAACGGCCCCATCGATGTGGCCGGAGCCAACAAGGCCACGCACTTCATTCAATGGATGTGTCAGCTGGGCCAGCCCATCATCTATCTGCAGAACACCACGGGCTTCATGGTGGGCAAGGACAGCGAGCAGGGCGGAATGATCAAGCACGGCAGCAAGATGATTCAGGCCGTGACGAATGCCAGCGTGCCGCAGATCACCATTCAATGCGGTGCCAGCTTTGGTGCCGGCAACTACGGCATGTGCGGCCGGGGCTATGCGCCGCGCTTTCTGTTCAGCTGGCCCGGCGCCAAGACGGCGGTGATGGGAGGCGAGCAGGCAGCCCGCACCATGCAGATCGTGAGCGAGGCCGCGCTGGCGCGCAAAGGCCTTGCGCCAGACCCCGAGCAATCGCAGCAGCAGTTTGAGCAGATCGTCGCCATGTTCGAGGCCCAGGCCGATGTCTTCTACACCAGCGGTCTGCTGCTGGACGACGGCGTGATCGATCCGCGCGATACCCGCGAAGTGCTGGCGTTTTGCCTGGACACCATGGCCCAGGCGGCGCAGCGCAGTCTGCGACCCATGCAGTTCGGCGTGGCGCGCATGTAGCCGGCCCGGATCGGGGCGCCGTGGCGCTCGCTCCCTGTGATTTCCAGATTCGAACCCCCTTTGCAATCGACGGAGACAGACCATGCAGTTCACCCACGAGCACGAGCAGGTGCGAAGCACGCTCAAGCGCTATATCGATGAGCAGATCAATCCGCATGTGGATGAATGGGAGGAGGAGGGAATCTTTCCCGCGCACCAGGTCTTCAAAGGTCTGGGCAATCTGGGCTTGCTGGGCCTGAACAAGCCCGAGGCCTATGGCGGCTCGGGTCTGGACTATTCCTACAGCCTGCTGATGGCCGAGACCCTAGGCCATATTCGCTGCGGTGGCGTGCCCATGGCCATTGGCGTGCAGACAGATATGTGCACGCCGGCCCTGGCGCGCTTCGGCAGCCCCGAGCTGTGCCGACAGTTTCTGAGCCCGGCGATTGCCGGCGACATGGTGGGCTGTATCGGTGTGAGCGAGCCGGGTGCGGGCAGCGATGTGGCCGGCATCAAGAGCGTGGCGCGCAAGGATGGCGACGACTACGTCATCAGCGGCCAGAAGATGTGGATCACCAACAGTCTCCAGGCCGACTGGATGTGCATGCTGGTCAACACCAGCGACGGCCCCATGCACAAGAACAAGACCCTGGTGATGGTGCCCATGCGCGACGGCCCCCATGGCAAGCTGACCCATGGCATAGAGGTTGCGCAAAAGCTGCGCAAGATCGGCATGAACTCCTCGGACACCGGGCTGATCTTCTTTGACGAGGTGCGCGTGCCCCAGCGCTACCGCGTGGGCGAGGAAGGCCATGGCTTCATCTACCAGATGCAACAGTTTCAGGAGGAGAGGCTGTGGGCAGCGGCCAGCGGCCTGATGGCTCTGGATGAGTGCATACGCGAGACCGTGCAATGGGCGCAGCAGCGCCAGATGTTTGGCGCGCGTCTGATCGATCAGCAATGGGTGCAGTTCAAACTGACCGAGTTGCAGACCGAGGTGGAGGCCTTGCGCGCGCTGACCTATCGCGCAGCCGATATCTATATGCAGGGCAAGGATGCGCTGCAACTGGCATCCATGGCCAAGCTCAAGACCGGGCGACTGACCCGCGAGGTGGCCGATACCTGTCTGCAGTTCTGGGGCGGCATGGGCTTTACCTGGGACAACCGCATCTCGCGTCTGTACCGTGACGGACGCCTGGCCTCGATCGGCGGCGGTGCGGACGAGGTGATGATGGGCATCATTGCCAAGACCATGGGCATGGTTCAGCGGCCTGCCGCCTGAAGGGGATGGACATGTCCGAGCTGCTCTTGATTGAACGCCAGCCCTTGGGCCATGGCTTTGCCGAATGCTGGCGGCTCAATGCCCCCGCCACGCGCAATGCCCTGAGCGATGAAATGGTGCAGGCCTTGCTGCAGGCCTGTGCGCGGGCCGAGGTCGACCAGGGCTTGCGCGCCATCGTGCTGACCGGCAGCGGCGGCCACTTTTGCGCAGGCGGCAGCCTGGGCAGTTTCTCCGGTGCCATAGGCAAGCCCTGCGAAAGCGGCGTGACAGACCCGCTGATTGCCGTCAACCGGGGCTTTGGCCGCTTGCTGCAGGCCCTGGCGGGCTTGCCGCAGCAACTGGTCGTCGCCGTGCAGGGGGCGGCCATGGGCGGCGGCGTGGGCCTGGTGTGCACGGCCGATGTGGTGCTGGCCTCGGCCGATGCATCATTTGCCACCCCCGAGGTGACGCTGGGCATTGTGCCGGCACAGATTGCGCCTTTTGTGCTGCGCCGCCTGGGCGAGGCCAGAGCCCGCGAATGGCTGCTGAGCGGTCAGCGCTGGACGGCGGATCAGGCTTTGGCCGCGGGTCTGGTCAACCAGGTGGTGGCCGGTGATTTCGAAGCGCAGATCCAGACCAGACTGGCGCTTTGCAGCGCGGCGGCTCCCGAGGCGGTGGCGGCAACCAAGGCCTTGCTGGCGGCCGTGCCGAGCCAAAGCCTGGACGCGGTCCTGGATCAAGGCGCTGAGGCTTTTGCCCAGGCCTTGCGCGGCACAGAGGCGGCTGCCGGTCTCCAGGCCTTTGCGAACAAGCGGCCTGCGCCCTGGGCGTCCGGCCAGGAGGTGAAAGCATGAAGCGCATCCTGATTGCCAACCGGGGCGAGATTGCCCGGCGCGTCATTGCCACGGCCCGGCGCATGGGTCTGGAAACCGTGGCCGTGTTTTCCGAGCCCGATGCCAAGGCCTTGCATGTGCAGGAGGCGACCCTGGCCTATGCACTGGGCGGCAAGACCTCGGCCGAAAGCTATCTGAACCTGGCCAGGCTGCTGGAGGCGGCACAGGCCACCGGTGCCGATGCGGTACACCCAGGCTATGGCTTTTTGAGCGAGGATGCCGGCTTTGCCCAGGCGGTGCAGGATGCGGGCCTGATCTGGATAGGCCCGCCGCCGGCAGCCATTCGCCAGCTGGGCAGCAAGGCGGCGGCCAAGGCTCTGGCGCAGGCCCACGATGTGCCCTGTCTGCCCGGCTATGCCGGCGAAGATCAAAGCGATGCGCGCTTTGCCAAAGAGGCGCAGGTCATAGGCTTTCCCGTCATGGTCAAGGCCGTGGCCGGGGGCGGAGGGCGCGGCATGCGCCTGGTGCCAAATGCGGACCAACTGGCGGCTGCAGCGGCCAGTGCGCGCTCTGAAGCGCTGGCCGGCTTTGGCAACGGTGACTTGCTGATAGAGCGCGCCGTCATGCATCCGCGCCATGTGGAGGTGCAGATCTTTGCCGATGCGCACGGCCAGGTCGTGCACCTGGGCGAGCGCGATTGCTCGGTACAGCGCCGCCACCAGAAAATCATAGAGGAAGCGCCCAGCCCGGCGGTGGATGCGGCCTTGCGCGAGCGCATGGGCGCCTGCGCCGTGACGCTGGCCCGGGCCGCAGGCTATGTGGGTGCGGGCACGGTGGAGTTTTTGCTTGAAGGCAATCACTTCTTTTTGATGGAGATGAACACCCGTTTGCAGGTGGAGCATCCGGTAACCGAGGCGCTCACCGGCCTGGATCTGGTGGAGTGGCAGATTCGAGTGGCCCGTGGCGAGCCCTTGCCGCTGGGCCAGTCCGAACTGCGCTTTCAAGGCCATGCCATGGAAGTGCGTCTATGCGCCGAAGACGAAATGTTCAGGCCGCATGCCGGTCAGGTCCAGCACCTGAAAGCGCCGGCTGCTACATGTTTTGAGGTGGGCGCACTGCGCTTTGACCATGCTTTGCAGCAGGGTAGCGAGGTCTCGCCTTTCTACGATGCCATGCTGGGCAAGCTCATCGTGCACGCCGCCACGCGGGCCGAAGCCATCGAGCAGCTGACCGGCGCACTGCTGAGACTTGAGCTGCTGGGTCTGCCTACCAACCGGGCGTTTCTGATCGAGTGCCTGCAGGATGAAACTTTCAAGGCTGGCAAGGCGCTGATCTCTTTTCTGGCGACAGACGCCGATCGCTTGCAAACCCGGCTTCATGAGAAGGAGGGCCGGGCACAGCAAAGCCTGTCCGTGCTTTGCAGTCTGGGTGATGCACCTAGCCGCCTGGCCTGCCCCTATCCCCAGCCCAGACGGCTGCGCCACCGTGGGCAGACGGCTGATCTGTACGTCAAGGCGCTGGGCCGCCAGCAATGGCAGGTGCAGTACGGCGATGGGCGCCAGGATCAGTTGCAGGCTCATCCGGTGGCGATAGGCGAGGACGCACATGGCTGGCAGGTGGCTTTGGGCGACTGCAGTCAGATGCTGACCGGGGTCTGCTTGGAGGGCCTGGAGGGGCAAAGCCGCTGGCATATGCAGGCCCATGGCGTTGACTGGTGGGTCGAGGATGTGAGCTATTTGCCGCCCGCTGCTGCCGGTGGCGCAAGTGTGGCGACCGAGCTGCGCGCGCCTTTCAACGGCAAGTTGCTCAAGCTGGCCGTGCAGCCCGGCCAGAGGCTGCAGGCGGGCGAGGCGGCGCTGGTCATCGAATCCATGAAGCTGGAGCACAGTCTGGCGGCCCCGGCAGCGGTGGTGGTGGCCGAGGTGCTGGTCAGCGAAGGCCAGCAAGTGATGCCCGGTCAGGTGCTGCTGCGGTTTGCGGCGGCCGAGCCAGCGGCAGAGTCAGCGGTACCACCAGCGGCACAGCAGGAGTAAGACATGGCGGCAGATATAGAAGAGCGCGAAGATCGTGAACTTTTGGCGGCCACCGTGCGCCGCTTTGCGCGCGAGCAGATCGCGCCCTATGTGACGCAATGGGACGATGCGGGCGAGTTCCCGCGCGAGCTGTACCGTCAGGCCGCAGCTCTGGGTTTGCTGGGCCTGGGCTATCCGCAGGCACTGGGCGGCACGCCTGCATCCAGCGGCCTGCGTGCCACCCTGTGGGTAGAGCTGTGCCGCCACGGCGGCAGCGGCGGCGTGCTGGCTAGTCTGCTTTCCCACAATATCGGCCTGCCGCCAGTGCTGGCTCTGGGCAGTGCGGCGCTGCAACAGCAAATCATTGCGCCGGTGCTGGCCGGGGAGCAGATTGCCGGCCTGGCCATTACCGAGCCCGGCGGCGGCTCGGATGTGGCGGCGCTGCGCACCAGGGCGCGGCGCGAAGGGAATGAGTATGTGATTGATGGCGAGAAAACCTTCATCACCTCGGGCATGCGGGCCGACTGGCTGACGGTGGCGGTGCGCACGGGCGATGCCGGCGCACCCGGCGGCGGCATCTCGCTGCTGGCCGTGCCGGGAAACAGCCGGGGGCTGTCGCGCTCCAGGTTGGAAAAAATGGGCTGGCAATGCTCGGACACGGCCCATCTGCATTTCGACGGGGTGCGCGTGCCGGCCAGCCATCTGCTGGGCGAGGAGGGCCAGGGCTTCAAGGCCATCATGCACAACTTCAACAGCGAGCGCTTCGGCATTGCCTGCGGGGCGCTGGGCTTTGCCATGGCCTGTTATGACGAGGCCCTGGCCTGGGCGCAGCAGCGCAAGGCCTTTGGCAGCACGCTCAACCAGCATCAGGTCATACGCCACAAGCTGGTGGACATGCAGCAGCGCATACGTTCCACAGCCGCCTGGGTGGAGGCCGTGGCCGCGCGCGCCGATGGCGGCGATACCGGCCATGACTGGGTGGGCGAGGTCTGCGTGCTGAAAAACCATGCCACGCAGGCCATGCAGTTTTGCGCCGATACGGCGGTGCAGATTCTGGGCGGCATGGGATTCATGCGCGGCACGGTGAGCGAGCGCATCTACCGCGAAGTCAAGGTGCTGACCATTGGCGGCGGCACCGACGAGATCATGAAGGAGCTGGCTGCGCGCCAGTGGCAGATTTAAGCGTCAAATCGGGCTGTAGCGCCTATCCACAATGCGCAAGCAGCTTCTAAAAAAGGAGCGAATCGTGTCTGAAAAAGCCATCATCACCTGCTCGGTCACCGGGGTTCTGACGGACCCGAACCAGCACCATGTCCCCGTCACTCCCGAGCAGCTGGCTGCCGAGGCGCGCCGCGCCTACGACGCCGGCGCTTCCGTGGTCCATGTGCATTTTCGCCAGCAGCAAGAGGGCAAAGGCCATCTGCCCAGCTGGGACCCCGTGGTGGCCAAGGCCTGCGTGGATGCCATGCGCGCCGCCTGTCCCGACATCATCATCAACCAGACCACGGGCGTGGTCGGCCCCAACTACCAGGGGCCGCTCGATTGCCTGCGCGCCACCCGGCCAGAGATGGCGGCCTGCAACGCGGGCTCGCTCAACTACCTGAAGGTGCGCAGCAACGGCAGTTGGGCCTGGCCGCCCATGCTGTTCGACAACCAGCCGGCCAAGGTGCAGGATTTTCTGGACGTGATGGCCGAGACCCAGACCTTGCCCGAGTTCGAGTGCTTTGACGTAGGCATTGTTCGCTGCGTCGGCATGTATGTGGAAACCGGCATGTACCAAGGCCTGCCCGAGTACAACTTCGTGATGGGCGTGGAGTCCGGCATGCCGGCCGATCCGGATCTGCTGCCCATCTTGCTCAAGCTCAAGATCAAGGATGCGCCCTGGCAGACCACGCTGATAGGGCGCAGCGAAATCTGGCCTGCGCATTTGCGCACCGCCGAGCTGGGCGGCCATTTGCGCAGCGGCCTGGAAGACACGTTCTATCTGCCCGATGGCAGCAAGGTGACGTCCAACGCTCCGCTGGTTGAGCAGCTGGCCCGCTATGCCCGCGATGTGGGCCGCGAGGTGGCAACACCGGCCGAAGCACGCCAGATGCTGGGCCTGGCTGCGCTATCCGAAGTCTGAACGACTTGCCAAGGAACTCAAGTCATGACATTCGACACAATGCCGCCCACCGTGGGCCATGCCCTGGCGCAGACCGCAGCCCGCCACGCGGGAGCGGCTTATATAGAGCATGGAAAGTCCTATAGCTGGCGTCAGGTGGAGACCACGGTGACTGTGCTGGCGCGCAGACTGCAGGCCCTGGGCATAGGGCGCGGCGACCGCATAGCCATCATCTTGCCCAATTGCATGGCATGGATTCATACCTATCTGGCCGCTGCCCAGCTGGGCGCGGTGGTGGTGGGGCTGAGCGTGCGCTACCGGGGCGAGGAGCTCGACTTCATGCTCGGCGACAGCCAGGTCAAGGCCGTGCTGGCTCCGCTGGAGTTTGCGGGCTTCGACTATGTGAAGTATCTCAACGCCGCCCGCGCGCGCTTTCCAAACCTGCAACTGCTGCTGTTCCTGGGCGAGGTGGGGGAAGGCCAAGGGCTGGATTTTCACTCCCTGCTGCAAGCCGGCGCGGGCGATGAGCAACTGCCGCTGCCGCATGCCGCCGAGCCCGACGACCTGCTGATGATCATCTACACCTCGGGCACCACGGGTCGGCCCAAGGCGGCGGGGTTGACGCACCGCAGCCAGTTGGCCTCGGCCGGGGCGCAAAAAGCCCATACGCAGGCCCATGCCGAGGACAGGGTGCAGCTGGCCATGCCTCTCAACCATGTGGGAGGCATCAGCTGCGGCGTGTTGACGCAGCTGCTGGCCGGCGGTTGCTGCGAGCTGGTGCCCATGTTCAGCGCCGATGCGGTGTTGGAGATGACGCGCCGCAACCCACCCACCATGCTGACCGGCGTGCCTACCATGCTCACGCTGCTGCTGATCAACCCCGGGCTGGCCCAGGCGGATTTCAGTCGTCTGCGCCTGGTCATCGTGGGAGGCTCGAACGTGGAGCCGGCCTTGCTAGAGCATCTGCAAGCGGCTTTTCCGCAGGCCAGCTTCATGAATCTCTACGGCTTGTCCGAGTCCTCGGGCGCGATTGCCATGACGCCCTGGCAGGCCGACCAGCAGGCCTTGCTGCAATCGATTGGCAAACCGCTGGCCGGCGCCGAGCTGATGGTGGCCGGGGCCGACGGCGCGTCGCTTCCCGCCGGTCAGGTGGGCGAGCTGTGGTTTCGCGGTGCCGGCGTCATTCCCGGCTATGTCGGCGCCCAGAGCGACGGCGGGGCTTTTGATGCCGAGGGCTGGCTGCATACCGGCGATCTGGGCTATCTGGATGCCCAGGGACTGATCTATCTGATGGGGCGGCAAAAAGACATGTTCATTCAGGGCGGCTTCAATGTGTACCCGGCCGAGGTGGAAGCGGTGATCGGCACCCACCCCGAGGTGCTGATGGCCGCCGGCATCGGCGTGCCCGACCCGGTGATGGGCGAGGTAGGCCGCTACTACGTGATGCAAAAGCAAGGCAGCACGCTGACCCCGGAGCGTTTACAGGATTTTTGCCGCGAATGCCTGGCCGATTACAAGGTGCCCAGGCAGATCGTGTTCCGCGACCAGCTGCCGCTGACACCGGCAGGAAAGATCCAGAAAGCCGTGCTGCGCTCGGAGCTGACCCTGGCCTGAGCCAGTTCCTCTTCACCCAGGAGTTTGAACATGAATGTGCAATTTGACTTCGCCGGTCGCCATGTGATGGTCTTTGGCGGCACCACGGGCATCAATTTGGGGATTGCCCAGGCCTTTGCGCGCCAGGGCGCGCGGGTGACGGTGGCCAGCCGCAAGCAGGCCAATGTGGATGCGGCGGTGGCCACGCTGGGTGCGCAAGCTCTGGGCGTGGTGGCCGATGTGCGCGATGACGGGGCCGTGGCCGCAGCGCTGCAGCAGGCGGTGGATCGCAATGGCCCAGTCGATGTGCTGGTTTCGGGCGCGGCCGGCAATTTTCTGGCCCCGGCCGATCAGATGTCTTCCAACGCGTTCCGGGTGGTGGTCGATATCGATCTGCTGGGCAGCTTTCATGTGGCGCGCCGTGCCTTGCCGCATCTGCACAAACCTGGTGCCAGCCTGATTTTCATCACCGCACCCCAGGGGGCGGTGGCCATGGCCTATCAGGCCCATGTGTGTGCGGCCAAGGCCGGGGTGGATCAGCTCACGCGGGTGCTGGCGCTGGAATGGGGTGCGCAGGGCGTGCGGGTCAACGCCATCTCGCCCGGGCCGATTGCCGGCACCGAAGGCATGAAGCGGCTGGCGCCCCAGGGCCCTGAGGGCGATGCCATGGTGAAGGCCATGGTGCCGCTAGGCCGCATGGGCACGCCCGAGGATATTGCCCAGCTGGCCATGTATCTGGGCAGTGATGCCGCCAGCTATGTCTCGGGCACGGTGATTGCCTGCGACGGCGGCGCGCAAGGCAATCTGGCGCCCATGATTCTGGCGGCCGCCCAGCATGCTGCAGCGACCGGCAGCCCGCCAGCAGGCTGAAAGGCCGAGACCTTCACGACAGGTGTGAATAAAAAACAGAAAACAGGTAGGCAAGGACTTCCGACCCCCAACACTCCAAGGAGACAGGCAATGATCGATATCCAGCTCAGTGATACGGCCCGGCGCATTCGGCGGGTGGCTCTTGGTGATTTGCTGCACCGGACAGCGCGCAAGCATGGAGGGCGAACCGCCCTGGTTGACGGCGAGCAGCGCCTCAACTATGCCGAGCTGGACGCCCGCAGCTCGCGTTTTGCCCACTATCTGCTGAGCCTGGTGGGGGAGGGCAAGCAGATAGGCATGCTGTGCGCCAACTCGATTGACATGGTGGTGGCCTGCAACGGCATTCACAAGGCCGGCCAGGTCTGGGTGCCGGTCAACATCAAGCAGGATGTGACGGCGCTGGCCTATATCCTCCAGCATGCCGAGGTTTCGGCCGTGGTGGTCGATCAGGAGCTGTGGGCCGCGTTGCCGGGGCTGGCCGAGCTGCTCAAGCAGCTGGCCGTGCCTCTGATCTTTGCCCGCGCCCAGGACGGCAGCGACTTGCCCGGCCCCACACTGGCCCAGGCCGAAGCCGGGCACAGCGAGGTCTTGCCCGAGGTGATCATAGACGACAACCAGCCGGCCTTGCTGATGTATACCAGCGGCACCACGGGTCACCCCAAGGGCGTGCTGCACTCCCATCTGTCGGTCTATACCGCAGTGATGGGCAATATCGATGCCATACGCTACAGCGAGACTGATGTGCTCAGCGGCTGGCTGCCGCTGTTTCACTGTGCCCAGCACACGCTGAGCATCACCGCCTCCACCACGGGGGCTTGTGTGGTGCTGACCCGCCAGTTCGTGCCGCAGGAAGTGGCGCAATTGGTGATCAAGGAGGGGGTGACGATTTTTGTAGGCCTGCCGCTGATGTATGCGGCGGTGCTGGCAGATCCGAACTTTGCGCCCACCACCATACGCCACTGCATCTACGCCATGGCGCCGATTCCCAAGCCGCTGGTGGCGCAGATTGCGCAGCGCATGAGCCAGACCATCTCTCTGGCGACGGGCCAGACCGAGATCTATCCGGCCACCATGACCTTCTATCCCCTGCAAAACCCCGATGCCGATGCCAATTTCTGGGGCTCCTCGCTCAATACCTGCGAAGCCGCCGTCATGGACGAGGAAGGGCGCTTGCTGGGCCCGGGCCAGATGGGCGAAATCGTGCATCGCGGCCCCAATGTGATGCTGGGCTATTTCAAGGATCCCGAAGCCACGGCAGCGGCCCAGAAATTTGGCTGGCACCACACGGGCGATCTGGGCATGTGGGACGCACAGGGCCGCATGCAGTTTCTGGACCGCAAAAAAGACATGATCAAGACCGGCGGCGAGAACGTGGCTAGCATCAAGGTGGAGGCCGTGGTGCTGGCCCACCCGGATGTGGCGGCGGCGGCGGTGTTCGGTCTGCCGCATCCGCACTGGAGCGAGGCCATCTGCGCCTTTGTGGTGCGCAAGCCGGGTACGGCTGCGGATGCCGAGTCGGTGCTGGCCCATTGCCGCAAGCATCTGGGCGGCTTCGAAGTGCCCAAGCTGGTGCATTTTGTCGATGCCTTTCCGGCCACGGCCACGGGCAAGGTGCAAAAGCATTTGATGCGCAAGCAGTTCGTGTCAATGGCCCAGCAGCTGTGGGGCGAGGGCTGAGCGGCCCGACGTGCATTGAGCGCCAAGGGCTGCGCTGCAGCCCTTTTTTACGTCCGGGTTGCCCTGCTGCGGCACACTGCGGGGCAAAGGACTGAATGCCATGAATCCCATGACCCCCAAGCTCGAAGCCATGCTGGCCGCAGGCAAGGACTCCGCCATGCTGCGCCTGACGCTGGGCAAGAACTATCTCGATGATGGCGATGCCGCCATGGCGCAAACCCATTTGCAGCATGCGACGCAGCTCGATGCCGCTTACTCCGTGGCCTGGAAGCTGCTGGGCAAGGCCTGTCTGGAGCTGGGCGATGCTACGGCCGCGCGTGCGGCCTGGGAGCAGGGCCTGACCGCGGCCCAGGCCAAAGGCGATGCCCAGGTGGTCAAGGAAATAGGCGTTTTTCTGCGCCGACTGGACAAGGCGGCGCAGACCTAAACCCTGAGCCCTGAACTGCTTTCAGGCGTTTTCTATAAAGCCCGCTGCCGGGGCCTGGCCCAGGGCCGTGACGGTTTCGCGGCCATCCTCATCGACGCAGCGCATGATGAACGAGGTCTGGCGCGAGCGCAGGGTGTGAATTTTCCACTGGCCGTCCTCGCGCCGCAGTTCGTTGCGGCAGCGGGGCAGGCTTGCAAACCGTCTGTTCGGACGAGGGGCGCAGTCATCCAATAGCTATCAAAAAAATAGCTGCTGGCGCATACGGAATATGCGCCAGCAGCTTGTTTGATAGAAATTTCAGTCAGTGCTGAAACTCAGGCCATGTCAGTGCGCTCCAGCCGCTGCATCGGCGCCGCCGGGGCTGGCTTCGGGCCGCTTGGTAAACCAGATCAGGATGATCAGGCTCAGGAACAAAAAGGACGAGGCCAGAAAGATATCGTCTGCCGCGCGGGTGAAGGCCTGCTGGTCGATCAGACGGTTGATCTGGGCATAGGCCTGCTCGGCGCTGAGGCCCTTGGCCTGTAGCTGCTGCACCGTCATGCCGAACACGCCCTGGCCCTGAACCAGGGACTCCGTCAGATGGGCATGGTGCATGGCGGCGCGGTTCTCCCAGAGCGTGGTGGCAATCGAGGTGCCCATGGCGCCGGCCGTGATACGCACAAAATTGCTCAGACCTGCAGCAGCGGGAATGCGCTCGGGCGCGATGCCGCTCAAGGTGATGGTGGTCAGCGGAATAAAGAAAAACGCCATGGCCCCGCCCTGGATCAGCGTGGGGATGAGGATGTGGCGAAAATCGGTTTCCACCGTGAACTGCGAGCGCATCCACAGCACCAGTGCAAACACCATAAAGGCTGCCGTGGCCATTTTGCGCGGGTCCCAGACCGCCACTTTTTTCCCCACCAGCGGGGTCAGCAAGATGGCGAGCAAGCCCACGGGCGCCAGTGCTAGGCCGGCTGCGGTGGAGGTATAGCCCATCCACTGCTGCAGCCACAGTGGCAGCAGCACCACGTTGCCGAAGAACAGGCCGTAGGCAATCGACAGCGAAATCGAACCTGCTGCAAAGTTGCGCCGCTTGAACAGGCGCAGATCCACCACCGGGTGGGCGTCGGTCAGCTCCCAGACGATGAAGACGGCGAAGCTCACCACGGCCAGCACGGCAAACATGATGATTTCACTGGAGGCAAACCAATCGAGCTCCTTGCCCTTGTCCAGCATCAGCTGCAGCGCACCTACCCACAGCACCAGCAGGGCCAGGCCCACGGTGTCTATGGGCAGCTTGCGCGTGGGCGTCTCGCGCTTGCGGTAAATGCTCCAGGTCATGGCGGCCGAGAGCAGGCCTACGGGCACGTTGATGTAGAAAATCCAGGGCCAGGAGATGTTGTCCGTGATCCAGCCGCCCAAAAGCGGCCCGACCACCGGGGCCACCAGGGTGGTCACCCCCCACAAGGCCAGGGCGGTTCCGGCCTTGGCCGGTGGGTAGCTGGCCAGCAGCAGCGTTTGTGACAGCGGAATCATGGGGCCGGCCACCGCGCCTTGCAGCACGCGAAACAGCACCAGGGTCTCCAGCGATCCGGCAAAGCCGCACAGCCAGGAGGTCAGTACAAACAGCAGCACGCTCATGGTGAACAGGCGCACGGCGCCAAAGCGCTGTGTAAGCCAGCCGGTCAGCGGCACGGAGATGGCATTGGCCACACCAAAGCTGGTGATGACCCAGGTGCCCTGGCTGGGGCTGACGCCCACATCGCCGGCAATGGCCGGAATGGCCACGTTGGCGATGGAGGAGTCCAGCACGTTCATGAAGGTGGCCAGCGACAGGGCAATGGTGCCCAGCACCAGTTGCGCACCGGTCAGAGGCTGGGGCCGCCCAGCCATGGCCGCCGGTGGCGGCAGCGGTGCCGCGCTAGGGCCTTGGCCCTCGGGCGTTGCAGAAGAGGTCGTGCTCATGGCAATGCCTGTTTACTTGCCGGCCGCTTCAAGGGCTGGCGCTGTGGGTACCGCAGCCGCTGCTGGTGTGGCCGATGCGCTGGTGCTGTCATCCACATGCTTGAGGCTTGGCACGGTATCGCCGGCGATGATGCGGCCTATGCGCTCTTCGGCCTGGGCCAGCGTGCCTTCATAGACGCGGGTCTGGGCCACGGGCGTGGTGCGCGGGGCGTTGGCCAGGGCCGGGCCATTCTGGTCACGCTGATCGACCTTCACATCCATGGACAGGCCCACGCGCAGCGGGTGCTGCTTGAGCATGTCTTGCGCCAGGCTGATGCGCACGGGCACGCGCTGCACCACCTTGATCCAGTTGCCGGTGGCGTTTTGCGCCGGCAGCAGCGAAAACGCTGCGCCCGTGCCTGCGCCCAGGCCGACCACCGTGCCTTGGTAGCTGATCTTGTCGCCATAGACGTCAGCGGTCAGCTCTGCCTTCTGGCCTATGCGCAGATTGGCCAACTGGCTTTCCTTGAAGTTGGCATCCACCCACAGATCGTGCAGATCCACCACCGTCATCAGCGGCGAGCCCGCGGCCACGCGCTGGCCCAGCTGCACGCCGCGCTTGGCGACATAGCCGTCCACGGGCGAGAGCAAACGCGTGCGCTGCAGGTTCAGATAGGCTTCGCGCACCTTGGCGGCAGCGGCCATGACGGCAGGGTAGTCCTCGGCCGTAGTGCCCTTGGTCTGGGCTTCGGCGGCCGTCAGCTGGGCCTTGGCGGCGCGCACGGCGGCCTGGGCGGCGACCACGGAATTGCTGGCCGCCGTGGCCAGGGCCTTGGCATGGTCAAACTCTTCCTTGCCCACGGCGCCGGTGGCGGTCAGCGGGCGGCGGCGCGTCACATCGTCGCTGGCGCGGGCCGCTTCGGCCTGCAGGCGCAGCAGATCGGCTTCGCGCTGGGCCACTTGTGCGGCCAGCGGGGCATTGTTGGCATACAGGGTGCGGGTCTGGCGGGCGGTCTGGGCCAGTTGCGACTCGGCCTGCGACAGGGACACCAAGGCATCGGAAGGATCGAGCTGGACCAGCACCT
The DNA here is from genome assembly GCF_965139575.1 of Comamonas aquatilis. NCBI lineage: Bacteria > Pseudomonadati > Pseudomonadota > Betaproteobacteria > Burkholderiales > Comamonadaceae > Comamonas > Comamonas aquatilis. The sequence goes on from NZ_CBCSIW010000010.1 coordinate 17,521, forward strand.
GGCCGGCCTTCACATAGTCGGTATCGTCGGCGCCAATGCTGATCACGGTGCCGCCCACCTGGGGCGTGATCTGCACCACGTTGCCTGCCACATAGGCGTTGTCCGTGGTCTGGTAGTTGCGGGCCACCATCCAGTGCCAGCCGCCCCAGGCCACGGCGCCGACCACTGCAGCCGCAGCCACGATGGTCAGGCCTTTGCGGCGGCCCGTGGGGTTGGCGGCGGGGGAAGCCGAAGCTGCAGGAGTCTTGGAAGCTTGGTTGTTATCGGTCATTTCGGGCGCTTTGTTATCTATGAGTCTGGTTTTGCGACCGGGCCTGTGCCTTGGGGCATGGCCCTGGTAATGGTTTCGTCAGTCGGCTGTTCAGCGTTCGCTCAGCTGCAGGCTGCTGTCCTGCCAGCCCCCGCCCAGGGCCGCCATCAGGGCCACACGGGTGTCGAGCTGGCGTGAGAGCAGGTCTGCCGCCAGGCGGCGCTGGTTGATGAGCTGGGTTTCGGTGTTGAGCACGGTGATCTGCGTGCCCAGGCCGGCCTGGTAGCGCTGCACGGCAAAGGCATAGGCTTGCTCGGCCTTGGCCAGAGATTCGGTTTGCAGTACTTGCTGGCGCTGCAGCGATTGCACCGAGGCAATGGCGTCGCCGGCTTGCTTGACGGCATCGAGCACCACGCCGTTGTACTGGGCAATGGCGGTATCGAGATCGGCCTGTTTGCCGCGCAGCTGGGCGCGCAGGCGCTTGCCGTCGAAAATCGGCAGGCGCAGCGCGGGCGTCACGCCCATCTGGCGCGAGCCGGCCTGAAAGAGATTGTCAAAACCCAGCGCATTGAGGCCCACAAAGGCGGTCAGGTTCACGTCGGGGTAGAAGTCGGCCTTGGCCGCGTCAATACCGCTGCCGGCCGCTTCCACCCGCCAGCGGGCTGCCACCACATCGGGGCGGCGGCCCAGCAGATCGGCTCCCAGCACCTGGGGCACGGTCTGCAGCTTCAGGGCCGAAAGCCGGGGGCTGAGCGTGGCCTGGGCATCGGGGGCCTGGGCGCAGAGCACGGCAATGGTGCGGCGCGCCAGGGTGATTTGCTCGGCCAGCATTTCGATTTGCGTGCGTGCATCGGGCAAACCGGCCTGGGCCTGGGTTAGCTCCACCTGACTGTCCAGCCCGGCCTGGGTGCGCTGCTGACTCAAGTTCAATAGCGACTGGCGCTGATCCAGCGTGCGCTGCGCCACATTTTTCTGTTCAATCAAGCGGGCCAGGGCCACATAGCTGCGCGCCACCTGGGCAGCCAGCTGGTTGGCGGCGGCAGCGCTATCGGCCTTGGCGGCACGGGCCTGGCCCAGGGCAGACTGCAGCTCGGCCGAGTGCTTGCCGAAAAAGTCGGGCGCCCAGGACAGGCCGGCCTGCACATTGGCGCTGTTGTAGACATGGCCGGCAATGGGGGCCGGAATCATGCCGTTGGCCGTGTAGCGCTGGCGCGTGGCATCGGCGCTCAGGGTGCCGCGCACGTCGGTGGCCGTGCCGGCGGCGTCGGCCAGTGCGGCGGCCTTGTCAAAGCGGGCATTGCTGGCTGCCAGGCTGGGGCTGCCTTGCAAAGCCTGGCCTACCAGGGTGTTGAGCTGGGCGTCGCCCAGGGCCGTCCACCAGTCGGCAGCGGGCAGGGCGGCATTGGCGGCCTGATCCGGCGTCTGGCCCGCTTGCTGATTGTCGGCAAGGCCTAGCTGGCTGGCGTTCAGCCGCGGGGCCGCAGCGTGATCGGGCCCCTGGGAGGCGCAGCCGGCCAGCGTCAGTGCTGCGCACAGCGCCGAGACGGCGAAAAAAGAGGATGGCGCAAAGCGCGCAGTGTGTCTGGACAAGGACATGGAAATCAGCGTTTCTTGTTTTGTATGGTTTTCAAAAGCTGGGAGAGCGAAATCGGGCAGACGAAGCGGGTGGCAAGTCTCAGGTGGCAGCGCTAGGCGGGCCATCGTCCGACTGCGCAGCGGCTGCTGGCGCTGGCGCCGCGCCGGCAAGGGCTTCGCGCAGTGCATCGCCATTGGCCAGCATGCGCTGCAGCATGGACAGCATCAGCTCGCACTCGCTGTGACTGAAACCTGCCAGATGGCAGTTGAGCACTCTGGACAGTACCTTGGGCACCTCTACCGCCACGCGGCGGCCTTCGTCGGTCAGCACCAGATGCACCACGCGGCGGTCGGTGGTGGAGCGCTCGCGTCGCAGCAGGCCTTTGGCCTCGATGCGATCCAGGGCGCGGGTGACGGAGGCCGGGTCCATGCCCAGATCCTTGGCCAGCGCGGCGCTGGTCGTGTCCTGGCAGATCAGCAGCTTGTACAGCGGCAGCCATTGCACATAGGTCATGCCGTGTTCGGCCAGCTGGGCGTCGGCCAGCTGCAGGATGGAGCTGAGCACGCGGCGCATGAGAAAGCCCACGCTTTGCTGGGGCGCGTACTGGCCTGACTGGTAGAAGAACGTGGCTTCGTTCTCGGGATCGATGATGGGGCTGCTCATGGGTACGGTGACAGTGCCGGCATTGGATAATGTTTGACTGATCAATGATTGTGGAGGCAATTATTGCTCAGGCTAGTTTCTTTGTGCAGTCCCTGGCTTCAAAAAATCCTGCAGCGCTCATGGTCAAAATACTGGATGCTTCAAAAACAATAGCTTTATGCATATGTTTAAGAAGGGCTATGCGCCGATATGAGCTGAAACAAGCGCGGGCCGGCATGAAGCCGCAGCCAACAAAAAAGCCCGGCCTGCATTCGCAGGACCGGGCTTGACTTCGGATGCCTAGGGGCGCGGATCAGGGCAGGGGAACGCGCAGCACGATCACGATCACCAGGCCCAGGGCCAGATTCAGCGCCACCCACTGGCGAATGCTGGCCAGGGCTGCGCCGCCGGCTTTCCAGTCCTTGGCCTTCACGGCGGTATCCAGGCGTTTGAAGAGCGCAAATCGCAGATGGCCGAAGACGGCCATCATCACCAGGCCCAGCGCGCTCATCACCATCCACGACAGCGGCATATTGAACTTGCTGCCGGCCTGGGCGGCCATGGAGTGGATGCTGCCGATCATGCCCACGCCGGTGGCCAGCACCAGGACCACAATGACCGTCACGGCCGCGAAAAAGCGGCGCAGCACCTCATGCATGAGCTGCACGCGCTCGGGCGGTTGCAGGTTTTGCGCGGCAGGGCGCAAAAAGAAATGGGCAAAAAACATGCCGCCCACCCAGATGATGATGGACACAAGGTGCAGGGCTTTGAGAAGAATGAAGAGCATGGTGGTGGGTGTTGGTAATAGGCTTGTAATAGAGGAGCTGCGCAGAGCCGCCCATTCTTGCAGCAAGCGCGCACAGGCTGCGGCTGCTGCGGTATTTGGGCATGATGTGGCACACCCCATCGCTCAAGTCTTTGCCCATGCTCCTGATTCGCCCCGCTGTCACCGCCTTGATCGCCTGCCTGGTCTGTGCGCTCATGCTGCCCTCGGCACGGGCCCAGCGGCTGGCGCTGAGTTTTGATGACGGCTACAACCCCGATCAACTGGCAAATGCCCGCGAACTCAACAACCAACTGCTCAAGACCCTCAAGGACAACGAGGTCAAAAGCATTCTGTTCGTGGCCGGTGCCCGGGTGGACAGCCAGGACGGCATGTACCTGGTGGCGCAATGGCTGCAGCAAGGGCATGAGGTGGGCAACCACAGCTATTCCCATCTGAATCTGGGCAGAGTCGATGTTTCGCTCGATGCCTATCTCTCCGATATGGAGCGCAATGAAAGCCTGCTGGCCCGTTTGCCCAGCTGGGCCAGGCGCTATCGGTTTCCATATCTCAAGGAGGGCGATACCCTGGCCAAGCGCGATGGCGTGCGCCAGTGGCTGTCTGCGCACCACTATGGCTCGGGCGCGGTGACGATTGACGCCAGCGACTGGTATTACGACCAGCGGCTGCGCGCCTGGATGGCCGCGCATCCGGGCCAGGCGCCCCAAGCGTTCAAGCAGCCCTATATACGCCATGTGCTGGACCGCGCCCGCTATTACGCGGGGCTGGCGCGCCAGACCATGGGGCGCGAGGTGGACCATGTGCTGCTGCTGCACACCAACACTATCAACGCCTTGTTTCTGGACGATGTGATCGCCGCCCTGCGCGAGGCGGGCTGGAAGCTGATCGACCCCAGCGAAGCCTATGCCGACAGCGTTTATGAACAAGCCCCCGATGTGCTGCCTGCCGGGGAAAGCCTGGTCTGGTCGCTGGCAAAAAAACAGGGCCTCAAGGGCTTGCGCTATCCGGCCGAGAGCGATGCCTATGAAAAGCCTGTGCTGGATGCGCTGGGGCTTTGACGCTCGTATTGCGGCGCAAAGACCGCTGGCCGCTTTTCCATGAAGGCGTTCACGCCTTCCAGACTGCTGGGGTTGCGGGCGCAGGCCAGCATGGCGTCGCGCTCGGCATCCAGATGCTCTTTCAGGCCGTGATTCATGGCCGAATTACAGAGTTTTTTGATGCCTGCCAGTGAATTGCCCGGACCGGCGGCCAGGCTCTCGGCCAGCTGGGTGGCGGCTGCCAGCAGCTGATCGGGCGCATGGAGCTCGTCAAACAGGCCCAGACGCAGGCATTCCTGGGCGTTCAAGACCTGGTTGCTCATGAGCAGATACTTGGCCCTGGCCGCACCTGCCCGCCGCGTCAGATAGTAGGAAACGCCCAGATCCGGGCTCAGGCCAATGGCCGAGTAGCCGCCGCGCAGATAGGCGCTGGTGGAGGCCAGAACCATATCGGCGCACAGACCCAGACCTATGCCGCCGCCGCCCACCGAACCCTGGATGGCACTGATGACCGGCATGGGCAGCTGGGCCAGCTGGTGCATGGTGGGATGCAGCAGCTCCAGCATCTGCGCAATCATGGGTTCCAGCTCCCAGCGGTGCTGCACAAAGGCGGCGATGTCGCCGCCGGCGCTGAACTGCTTGCCCCTGGCACTGATGAGCACCGCACCTATGGCGGCGCTGTCGGCTTGCCTGACCACCCGGGCCAGCGCCTGGGCCAGGCTGGCGTCTATGACATTGGCGCGCTCGGGGCAGTTGAGCACGATATGACCCACGCGGTTGCGGATCTCCCAGTGAAGCGGTGTAGTAGCCATCAGGCCACCTTTCTTTCTCTGTCCGTCCAGAACGGCGCGCGCAGCGTGGTCTTGAGTATCTTGCCCGCGCCGGACAAGGGCATGGCTTCAATGAAGGAGACATCGCGCGGACATTTGTACGTGGCAATGTGCAGCTTGCAAAATTCCATCAGCTCGGCGGCCTCCAGCGCCTGGCCTGGCTTGCGCACGATGAAGACATGTACCTGCTCGCCCCATTGTTCATGCGGCACGCCGATGACGGCACAGGTAGCCACGGCAGGATGGGTGGCGATCACGCTTTCCACTTCCACGCTGTAGACGTTTTCGCCACCGGTGACGATCATGTCCTTGAGTCGGTCCACGATGAAGACATAACCGTCCTCATCCATGCGGCCGCCGTCGCCCGTGTGCATCCAGCCGCCGCGGATGGCGGCCGCAGTTTCGGCGGGCTTGTTCCAGTAGCCCAGCATCACGCCGGGGCCGCGCACCGCCACTTCGCCCACCTCGCCCAGCGGCAGCTCCCGGCCGTCGGGGTCGACAATCCTGACTTCGCAGCACACGGTGGCCCGGCCCGCGCTGCGGTGCCTGCCCTTGGCGCGCCCGGCCTGGCGGTGCATCTCGGGGCTGAGTATGGTGGCAATCGGGGCCAGCTCCGTCATGCCGTAGGCCTGGGTGAAGCCGGCATTGGGCAAGGTTTTCATGGCCCGGTCCAGCACACCTTCGGAGATGGGCGAGGCCCCGTAGAGCAGCATTTGCAGCCGGCTCAGGTCGTACCGGGCCACATCGGGATGATCCACCAGCATCTGCACCATGGTGGGCACCAGCAGCACATCGGTCACGCCTTCGCTCTCCATGGTCTGCAGCACGTTCACGGGATCAAAGCGCGGCACCATCACATGGCAGCCGCCGCAGGCCAGCAAGGCGTTCATGAAAGCGCCGTCGGCCAGGTGGAACATGGGAGCGGCATGCAAGCCTATGCTGGCGCGGCTGGTGATGCCTTCGGTGACGGCAGCAATCGCATTGGAGTAGAGGTTGCGGTGGCACAGCATCACGCCTTTGGGCGAGCCCGTGGTGCCGCCGGTATAGAACACTCCGGCCAGATCATCGCCGCTGCGCAGCGCGTCCTCCACGGGCTCATGAGCGGCAACCAGGGCCTCGAAGGACAGCAGACCTTCGGGGGGCGGGCCTTCTCCCATGTGGATCAGCGTCTGCAGGGCCTGGCTGCGCTGGCGGATTTCAGGCAGCAGCGGCAAAAACGTGTCGTCGACCAGCAAGATCCGTGTCTGGCAGTCGTCCAGCGAGTAGGCGATTTCACCGGCGCTCCAGCGGATATTGATGGGGTTGACCGCCGCACCGGCCCAGTAGCTGGCCAGGTAGTACTCCAGATACCAGTCGGAGTTCAGGCTCAGAATACCCACGCGGTCGCCGGCCTGCACGCCCAGCGCGCGCAAGGCGCCGGCAAACCGGGCCACCCGCTGGCCCATGGCTTCGAAGCTGCGCTTGCGGCCGTTGTAGATGGTGGCCGTGGCATGGGGCTGCTGCTGCATGGAGCGGCGCAGACTCTGGGTGAGATACATGGCAAACCTTTCTGGCAGTGGGACTACGAGGTGGTGGGAGTACACAAAATGCGGCCGCTTCGTGCTGCGGCGCCAGCTCAATGGGCAAACAGCTTGCGGGCGATCAGGTCCTTCATGATTTCGTTGGTGCCGCCGTAGATTTTCTGGATGCGGGCATCGGCATACATGCGGGCAATCGGGTACTCCTGCATATAGCCGTAGCCGCCAAACAGCTGCAGGCATTCGTCCATTACCCGGCATTGCTGTTCGCTGCACCACCACTTGGCCATGTAGGCCGCCTCGTTGTCCAGTTTGCCGTCCAGCAGACGCTGAATGCAGTCATTGACAAAGCTGCGCACCACATGGGCGAGCGTGGCGCATTCGGCCAGCTTGAAGCGGGTGTTCTGAAAATCGGCAATCGCCTGGCCGAACGCCTGGCGCTGGCGGGTGTAGTCAACGGTCAGCTCCACCGCCCGCTCTATGGCGGAGGCGGCCGCCACACCCAGCAGCATGCGCTCATAAGGCAGCTGGCTCATGAGCTGCTTGAAACCCTGGCCTTCCACACCGCCCAGCAGGTGGCTGGCGGGAACGCGTACGTCTTCAAAGAACAGCTCGGCGGTGTCAGAGGCATGCTGGCCTATCTTCTCCAGTCGGCGGCCCACGCGAAAGCCCGGCAGGTCCTCCGTCTCCAGCACCAGCAGCGATACGCCGGCGCTGCCCGCATCGCCGGTGCGCACTGCCACCACCAGCAAGTTGGCGGTGAATCCGTTGGTGATGAAGGTCTTGGAGCCGTTGATGACATAGCTGTCGCCTTGCTTTTCGGCACGGGTGCGCAAGGCCTTGAGGTCCGAGCCCGCGCTGGGTTCCGTCATGGCAATGCCGGTCAGCATCTGGCCGCTACACAGCTGAGGCAGCCAGCGCTGCTTTTGCTCCGGCGTTCCATAGGCTTTGATGTAATGCGCGGCAATGGTGTGCACGCCGGTGATGGCCGGCACCTCGGCCCGGGTCAGCTCGTCCTGCACCACCAGCTGGTAGGCCAGATTGCCACCACCGCCGCCCCATTGCTCGTCCATCTCGGGCAACAGAAAACCGTGTTGGCCAAAGCCGCGCCAGACCTCGCGCGGCACATAGCCCTGGGCCCGCCATTGAGGCAGCTGAGGGCATAGCTCGCGTGTGATGTAGCGTCGAGCCTGCTCGCGAAAGGCTTCGATCTCGGCATCCATCCAGGGATGCTGGTGCAGTTGCGGCAGCATGCTCAGATCCCCGTCAGGCCGCCGGTGCACATCAGGGTCTGGCCGCTGATGTAGTCCGACTCAGGTTGGCAAAACAGATAGACGGCGCCGGCGGCTTCCTCGGGCGTGCCGCCGCGCCCCAGCGGGATCATCTGCTCCATGGCCGCCATTAGGCCGGGGTTGACGCCTATCTTGATGTCGCGTCCCTCAATATGCGCGGTGTCGCCGTCGGCCGCCGAGCTGGTCAGCCGGGTCTTGATCAGGCCGAAGGCCACGCAGTTGACGTTGACGTTCATGCGCCCCCATTCCTTGGCCAACGTCATGGTCATGCCGGTAATGCCGGCCTTGGCCACGGAATAGTTGCTCTGGCCGGCATTGCCGAACAGCCCGGCCACCGAGGAGATGTTGACCACTTTGCGCATCACGCGCTGGCCGGCTTGCGTCTCGGCATGGGCCAGTTGCTTGATCACCGGCTGGGCCGCCCGCAGTATGCGAAACGGAGCCGTCAGATGACAGTCCAAAATGGCATACCACTGCTCGTCCGTCATTTTCTGAATCACGTTGTCCCAGGTGTAGCCTGCGTTGTTGACGATGATGTCCAGGCCCTGGTAATGCTGCACGGCCGTGTCTATGAAACGCTCGACAAAGTCGGTGTGGGTCACGTTGCCCACGCAGCTCACGGCCTGGCCACCCTGGGCACGGATCAGCTCCACGGTCTCCTCGGCCGGGGCGGCGTCCAGGTCGTTGACCACCACCCGCGCTCCCTCGGAGGCCAGCTTCAGCGCGATGGCGCGCCCTATGCCGCGACCCGAACCTGAAACCAGAGCCACTTTGTCCTGCAGTTTGGCATTCATGCCGCTCTCCTTTTTTCGGATATTCATGGCAAAGCCACCCAGGCATCGCCCGAGATCTTGGTTTGCCCGTGCTGGTTGGTGCTTTGCAGCTGCACCCGCACGCAGCGGTCGCTGTCGCGCTTTTCGGCAATGCGCCCGCTGCAGCTGACTGCATTGGCCAGATGGGTTATGCCCAGAAACCGCACCTCGAACTGGCGCAGCTGGGACTGGGGTGCCCACTGGGTGAGCAAGCGCCCCAACCAGGCCATGCCCAGCATGCCGTGGGCAAACACATCGGACATGCCGGCCTGGCGGGCAAAGTCGATGTCGATATGAATCGGGTTGTGATCGCCCGAGGCGCCGGCAAACAGGGCCAGCGTGCTACGCCTGAGGGGTTCCAGCTGCAAGACGGGCAGCAGATCGCCTACCTGCACGGTGTCGAATCGGGGTGTGCTCATGCGGTGTTCCTCAGTGGCGGACCACGATGACGGAGCGCATCTCGGCCACCAGTTCGTGGTGTTGATTGGTGGCGCGCGAGGATTTCACGACAAACTCCAAGGCTCCGTTTTTCTTGGCGTAGATGTCGTCCACGGTGGATTGCACGGTCAGGGTGTCGCCGGCACAGGCCACGCGGTGGTAGCTGAAGCTTTGCTCGCCATGCAGGATCTTGGCAATCGGCACCTCGAGCCTGGCCAGCAACTGATCCACCGCACCCGAGTCCAGCTCGGCGGCAAACACAAAAGTGGGCGGCGCGGGCAGATCGGCATAGCCTGCGGCCCGCGCCGCCTCCACATCGGTGTAGAGGGCTGCCGTCTCGCCAATGGCTTTGGCAAAAAAGCGCAGACGCCCCCGGTCCAGGGTGATAGTGGAAGCCGGCAGCTCGTGGCCTATCCATTTCTTGTCAATCATCCGGCTCTCCTTACACGCGCTCGTAGAGCGTTACCACGCAGGCCCCGCCCAGGCCCAGGTTGTGCTGCAGGGCCAGGCGGGCATTGGCCACCTGGCGGTCTGCGGCCTTGCCGCGCAGCTGCTGAACCAGCTCGGTGCACTGGGCCAGGCCCGTGGCGCCCAGCGGGTGGCCTTTGGAGAGCAGGCCGCCCGAGGGGTTGGTGACATATTTGCCGCCATAGCTGTTGTCGCCATCGCAGACGAATTTCTCGGCCCCGCCCACGGGGCACAGGCCCAGGGCTTCGTAGCTGAGCAGCTCGTTATGGGCAAAGCAGTCATGCAGCTCCACCACCTGCACATCTTCTGGGCCTATGCCGGCCTGCTCATAGACTTGCCGCGCGGCGGCCTGGGCCATGCCAAAACCCACGACTTCTCGCATATCGTGGGCCGCGAAAGTCTCCGGGCCGTCGGTGGTCATGGCCTGGGCGCGTATGCGCACGCTGTGGTCCAGGCCGTGTTGTCTGGCATATGTCTCCGAGACCACGATGGCGGCGGCCGCGCCGCAGGTGGGCGGGCAGGCCATGAGGCGGGTCATCACGCCGGGCCACAGCATGGGCGCGGCCAGTATCTCCTCCTCGCTCACTTCGGTGCGAAACAGGGCCAGCGGATTGCGCGCCGCATGGCGGCTGGCCTTGGCGCGGATCTTGGCAAAGGTCGACAGCTGGGTGCCGAACTCCTGCATATGGGCTTTGCCCGCGCCGCCAAAGTAGCGCAGGGCCAGGGGAATATCGCTTTGGCCGACCAGGGCATCGGTTTCCTGGTCGAAGCGGTCGAAAGGACTGGGCCTGTCGCTATAGACCGAACCCAACGCGCCGGGGTTCATCTGCTCGAAGCCCAGGGCCAGCACGCAGTCGGCCGCGCCGCTGGCCACGGCCTGGCGGGCCAGAAACAGCGCCGTGGAGCCCGTGGAGCAGTTGTTGTTGACGTTGACGATGGGAATGCCGGACATGCCCACCTCGTACAAGGCGCGCTGACCGGCCGTGGAGTCGCCATAGACATAGCCCACATAGGCTTGCTGCAGGGCGCCATAAGCCAGGCCGGCATCGGCCAGGGCCAGCCGGGTGGCGGTGGAACCCATCTGAAAGTAGGGCTCGCTTTTGCCCGGTTTAGCAAAAGGAATCATGCCGACGCCCGCCACAAACACATCACGGCTCATGAAATTGCTCCTGGTCGCTTGAAAAGAGATCAGCCATCGTAGAAATTACCGATGCGCCAGCCCATGGCGGAGGGCATCGTTCGTATGTCAAAAGACCTCAATCTTCAAAGCGCATGCCAGCGAAACCCGCGACCGCAACCGCTGCCAAGGCAGCTCCCTTCACCGTCTCCATGGCCTTGGTGCGCGGTATCGTGGCCGGTGCCAGCCGTCGCGGCCACAGTCCCGACGGCTTTTTGCAGCGCGCAGGCATTGCGCCCGGCTTGCTGGCGCAAGAGGGCGCGCGCGTCACTTCCGACCAGTACATTGCCCTGATGTGGCGGGTGCTGGAGGCACTGGGCGACGAAGCGCTAGGCCAGTTCTCGCGCCCGCTCAAGCGCGGCAGCCTGGAGCTGATTGCCAGGCTGGCGCTGACCGAACGCCATGCAGAGCCTGCGCTGCGCCGGATGTGCCAGGCCTTCAGCCTGCTGCAGGACAACTTGGAACTGAGCCTGGTGCGCGAGGACGCGCAGGTCGGTATTTGCCTGCAACCCCTGGGCTCGGAGCCGCAGCCGAATTTCCGGCACGAGTTTTCCCTGCGCGTGCTGTGGCGCATCACGGCCTGGCTGCTGGGCGGCTCGCTCAAGGTGCAGCGCTTTGACTTTGCCTTTGCCCGCCCCGACTATGCCGGCGACTATGGCGAGACCTTTCCCGCTCCGCTGCGCTTCGATCAGCAGGCCTCGGCGTTCTGGTTTGATGCGGCCGTTTTGCAGCGCTGCTGCAGCCGCGACGAGCAGGCCTTGCAACGCTTTGTGGCCAGTTGGCCCTCGGCGGCCGTCATCCACAGCCGTGGCGGCGACAGCATAGAGTCCAGGGTCCATGCCCATTTGCTGCAATCGCGCCCGGCCTGGGTGGGGCTGGAGGCAGCGGCCTGCGCCCTGCATATGTCGCCGCCCACGCTGCAGCGCAAGCTGGCGTTGGCAGGCACCTCGTTTCAGGCCATCAAGGACGAGCTGCGTCGCGATATTGCCGTCTCCCGCCTGGGCACCAGCCAGGCCAGCTTCACGGATCTGGCTGCCGACCTGGGCTTTGCCGACGCTGCCGCCTTTCAGCGTGCCTTCAAAGGCTGGACTGGCAGCCCGCCAGGAATGTACCGCTCGCGGCCGCTGCAGGCCTGAAATGTGCAGCTTTAGAGGGAAATTGACTGGGGGCGCCGGTTGGATATGCGCAAGATGCTATGATTTTTGAAGTCCATGGAACTTGGCTTCCCGGGCGGCGGAGCGCGTTATGATTCCCGCCATTGCCTATCGGTTGCGTGTTGCGGGTTTGGTCGTTTTTCAAACCATCTGCGGCGCAGCCGGTTTTTCCGTTTCTGACTCCCACATAAAGCTGCTCGCTAGACCGCCTCTGACACCGTGCGCCTGAATTCCATCAAGCTCTCCGGCTTCAAATCCTTTGCCGAACCCACCAACTTCGTCCTGCCAGGCCAGATGGTGGGCGTGGTCGGCCCCAACGGCTGCGGCAAGTCCAACATCATGGACGCGGTGCGCTGGGTGCTGGGCGAGAGCAAGGCCAGCGAGCTGCGCGGCGAGTCCATGCAGGACGTGATCTTCAACGGCACCACGCACAGAAAGCCTTCGAGCCGGGCCAGCGTGGAGCTGACCTTCGACAACAGCGACCACCGGGCCGGCGGCCAGTGGGGCCAGTTTGGCGAGATCGCCGTCAAGCGCGTGCTCACGCGCGAGGGCAATAGCAGCTACTTCATCAACAACCAGCCCGTGCGCCGTCGTGACGTGCAGGACGTGTTCCTGGGCACGGGCCTGGGGCCGCGCGCCTACGCCATCATCGGCCAGGGCACGATCAGCCGCATCATCGAGTCGCGCCCCGAAGAGCTGCGCTTGTTCCTCGAAGAAGCCGCCGGCGTCTCCAAGTACAAGGAACGCCGCCGCGAAACCGAGAACCGCCTCTCGGCGACCACCGAAAATCTGACCCGCGTGGAAGACATTCTGCGCGAGCTCAACGCCAACCTCGACAAGCTGGAAAAGCAGGCCGAGGTGGCGGCCAAGTACAACGGGCTCAATGCCCAGGTCACGCTCAAGCAGCATCAGCTGTGGTTCATGAAGCGCAGCGAGGCCGAGGCCGAGCAGGACCGGGTGCGCGTTGAAGGCCTGAAGGTCGTCAACGAGCTCGAAGAGCGCATGGCCGACATCCGCAACAACGAAAGCGGACTGGAGACCCTGCGACAGGCCCACTACGACGCCAGCGATCAGGTGAATCAGTCCCAGGCTAGGCTGTATGAAGCCACGGCCGAAGTGGGAAGGCTGGAGGCCGAAATCCGCTATGTGGTCGAAGGCCGCCAGCGCGTCACCCAGCGTCTGCAGCAACTGGCCGAGCAGGTGCTGCTGTGGAACAGCCGCAACGAGGAAGCCCAGGGCGAGATCGAGAATATCGAAGGCCAGGGCATGAATGCCGAAGAGCAGGCCGAAATGCTGGCCGCCCAGGTCGAAGAGCAGACCATGCGCCTGCCCGATCTGGAAGATGCGCTGCGCCATGCCCAGAAGGCCGATAGCGACCAGCGCGGCTCCGTGGTGCAGGTGCAGCAGCAAATTCAGGTACTGGCCGCCGAGCAGCGCAGCCTCGACGAGCAGCGCCGCCAGTTCGAAAGCCGCTTCGAGCGCCTGCGCAGCGACCGCAACGCACTGCAAACCCCCGACGAGGCGCGCCTGCTGAATCTGCAAACCCAGCTGGCCGAAGCGCAGGAGCTGGCCGAGATGGCGGCTGCCGTGCTCAACGAACTGCAGGAAAGCGTGCCACAGCTCGACGAGGACCGCCGCACGCGCCAGCAGGCCGTGAACCAGGAAAACCGCCGCCATGCCGATCTGTCGGCACGTTTGGAGGCCCTGAAAGCCCTGCAGGAAAAAGTCAAGACCGACGGCAAGCTCCAGCCCTGGCTGGCCAAGCACGGTCTGGACGGCATGCAAGGTCTGTGGAGCCGCATCGCCATTGAGTCCGGTTGGGAAAATGCCCTGGAAGCCGCGCTGCGCGAGCGCCTGGGCGCGCTGGAAGTGGGTCGCCTGGATATGGTGCGCGGCTTTCTGGGGTCGGGTGGCCACGATGCGCCGCCGGCCCGTCTGGCCTTTTTCAGCCCGCCGCAGGCAGGCAACTCGCCAGCGGGCGGCCGTTTCTCGCGCCTGTCCGATCTGCTCAAGGTCAGCAACAACGGCCTGCATGCGGTGCTGGTGGACTGGCTGACGGGCTGCTTTACCGCGCCCACGCTTGATGAAGCCCTGACCCAGCGCGATCAGCTGCAGGCCGGCGAAATCATTTACGTGCCTACCGGCCATGCCGTTACCGCACATAGCGTGACTTTTTATGCCCAGGATTCCGAGCAGTCCGGCCTCTTGGCCCGGGCCCAGGAAATCGAGCACCTGGAAAAAGAAGTCCGCGCCCAGGCGCTGATTGCCGAGGAGTCGCGGTCCACCCTGGTAAGAGCCGAAAGCGCCTATGCCGATGCCTCGCAGCGTCTGGTCTCAGCGCGCCGCGAAGCCACCGAGGCCCAGAGCCGCGCCCATGAGCTGCAGGTCGAAACCTTGCGCCTGTCCCAGCTGGCCGAGCAGGCCCGGGCCCGCAATGCGCAGATCACGGCCGACCTGTCCGAGGTGGAGGCCCAGCTGTCCGATATCGAGGAGCGCAAAGTCTCGGCCGAGGCCCGCTTTGAAGAGCTGGATATGCAGCTGGCCGACAGCCAGGAGCGTCATGCACAGCTGGGCGACAAGGTGCTGGAGGCTGAGCGCCGCCTTAACGAATCGCGCGAGCAGCTGCGCAGTCTGGAGCGCCAGGCGCAGGAAGCCACGTTCTCGCAGCGCAGCCTGCATGCACGCCGCTCCGAGCTGTCGCGCACCATCGAGACTGCCAGCCAGCAGACCAAGGCCTTGGCCGAGGAGCAGCAGCGCGCCCAGGATGAGCTTGCTCGCCTGACCGATGCGGCCGCCCAGGGCGGCTTGCAGGATGCGCTGGATTTGAAGATGCAGCGCGAAAAAGACGTGGCCGAGCGCCGCAGCGAATACGACGACCTGACCAACAAGCTGCGCGCCAGCGACGAGCGCCGCCAGAGCCTGGAAAAAGCGCTGGATCCGCTGCGTCAGCGCATCACCGAATTCCAGCTCAAGGAACAGGCTGCCCGCCTGGGTCTTGAGCAGTACAGCAATTTGCTGACCGAAGCCGAGGCCGATCTGGCGGCCGTGTCCCAGTCCATTGCCGAGGGCAATGTGCGCATGCACGGTCTGCAGGGCGAAATCGACCGCTTGCACCGCGAAATTGCGGCCCTGGGTGCGGTGAATCTGGCAGCGCTCGACGAGCTGGCGCTGGCCAGCGAGCGCAAGATCTTCCTCGATGCGCAGGTGGACGATTTGACCCGCGCCATGAACACCCTGGAAGAGGCCATCAAGAAGATCGACGCGGAAACGCGGGAGCTGCTGTCCGGCACCTTCGAGATCGTGAACCGCCACTTCGGCCGCATGTTCCCCGAGCTGTTCGGCGGCGGTCAGGCCAAGCTGGTGATCACGGGCGACGAAATTCTGGATTCCGGCGTGCAGGTGGTGGCCCAGCCGCCCGGCAAGAAGAACCAGACGATTCACCTGCTCTCGGGCGGAGAGAAGGCGCTGACGGCGATTGCCCTGGTGTTTGCCATCTTCCAGCTCAACCCCGCGCCTTTCTGTTTGCTCGATGAGGTGGATGCGCCGCTGGACGACGCCAACACCGAACGCTATGCCAAATTGGTGTACAGCATGAGCAAGGGCACGCAGTTCCTGTTCATCAGTCACAACAAGATCGCCATGGAAATGGCCGGTCAGCTGATCGGCGTGACCATGCAGGAGCAAGGTGTTTCACGAATTGTTGCCGTGGACATGGAGTCCGCTTTGTCCATGGCTGAGCTATCCTGAGGGGGATGCTCCTCGCAGTCCCTATCCCAACCTGTTGACCGTTTGAACCTCTTTTTTCCAAATGAGTAACTTGCAAATCAGTCTGGCCGTTGTGGGCGTTGTGCTGCTGGTCCTGATCGTTGCCTACAACTCTTGGTCTGCCCGCCGCAACGCGCCCAAGCGCTCCGAGCCGGTTGACGAGGCAGCGCAGGCCGATCCCTTGCGCCACGAACCCGGCATGGACACCGTAGGCCACACTTCCGACCTCACCAAATACCAGCACGAACCCGTGCTGGGCGACTTCAGCAAGGCCGTGCCCGGCGCCGAGCCGCTGCCCATGCCCGAGGCGGGCGGCCGCTTTGCCGAGACCGATGCCGAGCTGGCCAGGCTGGTGGCCCAGGAGGCCCATGCCGAGCAGCAGCGTCACGTTGTGGCCACGGCCCATGGCGAGATGGAGGATGAGCTGCAGTCCGGTGCCACGGCATTGCGCACCGATGCCGCCATGGCCCAGCAGGCAAACATGGCAGGCGCCAAGCAGGAGCCGGTGTTTACCGAGGCTCCGCTGGCCGCTTCCGTGCCGCCGGCCGCTTCCATGGAGCGTCGAGGCCATCTGGATGCGCTGATCGATGCCATTGCCCCGATCCAGGTCGGTCAGGCCGTGCCCGGCGAAGTGGCCATGCAGGCCCAGCCCAGCACACGCCGCGCCGGCAACAAGCCTTTTGCCATCGAAGGCATGAACCAGCAGACCCGTCAGTGGGAGCCGCTGCAGGCCGGTCAGCGCTATCTGGGTTTCCAGTCCGGAGTGCAACTGGCCAACCGCACGGGCGCACTCAACGAGATCGAGTTCTCGGAGTTCGTGGCCAAGACCCAGCGCTTTGCCGACGCCTTGAGCGCGCTGCCCGATCTGCCCGATATGCTCAACGAAGTCTCGCGTGCCCGCGAGCTCGACCAGTTCGCCAGCGAGCACGATGCCCAGCTGAGCTTCATGATCCGCGCCCGTCAGGCCTCCTGGAGCGCCGGCTATGTGCAGCAAAACGCCGGCCGCCAGGGCTTTGTGCCCAGCTCCATGCCGGGGCGCATGGTTTTGCCTTCGCCCAATGTCGGCATGCCGCCGGTGCTGGTGCTCAACTACGATCCGCAGGCGGCGGTGGCTGACGATCTCGATCAGTCCGTGGTGCGCGAATTCCTGATCAGCCTAGATGTGGCCCAGGTGCCGCGCGGCGAACAGCCTTTTGCCCATTTGCGCCAGGTGGCCGAGCAGATGTGCCAGACCATGGACGGCGTGCTCTGCGACCAGAACGGCTATCTGCTGCCGGTCTCGGCGCTGGACCCGATTCAGCACGATCTGGAGCTGCTGTATGACAAGCTCGACAGCCACGAGCTTTCCGCAGGTTCGCTGCTGGCGCGGCGCCTGTTCAGCTGACAGCCCAGGGCCAGATTTTCTGGCCCCTTTTTTTGATTTCCCCCGGCGGATAGCGCATGACCGAGAACCTAGACCTTTTTTCCGCTGAACCGCCCGCCAGGAATGCGCCAGATGCTACGCAAAGCATAGCGCCCGAAAAAGTGCTGACCAAGGTGGCCGAGCTGCGGGCCCAGCTCAACCAGTGGGCGCACGAGTATTACGTGCTCGACGAGCCCAGCGTGCCCGATGGCGAATACGACCGCCTCTACCAGCAGCTGGAAGCGCTGGAAGGCGCTTACCCGGCTCTGATCACCCCCGATTCGCCCACGCAGCGCGTGATTGGCGCGGTGCTTGACGGCCTGCAGCCGGTGCGCCATGCCGTGCCCATGCTCAGCATCCAGACGGAAACCGACAACCAGGCCAGCGGCGCCCTGGCATTCGATGCCCGCGTGCGTAAGGAGCTGGGGCTCGATGAGAGCGCGCCCGCTGTGGAATATGTGGCCGAGCCCAAGTTCGACGGTCTGGCCATGAATCTGCGCTATGTGAACGGTGTGCTGGTGCAGGCCACCACGCGCGGCGACGGCGAGGTGGGTGAGGATGTGACGCACAACATCCGCACCATCCGCAAGATTCCGCTGTCTCTGCCCAAAGACCAGGGCGTGCCGCCCGTGGTCGAAGTGCGGGGCGAAGTCTATATGGGCCGCGCCGATCTGCAAAAGCTCAACGAGCGCCAGAGCGCGGCCGGAGCCAAGACCTTTGCCAATCCGCGCAATGCGGCGGCCGGTTCGGTGCGCCAGCTCGATTCGGGCATTGCCGCCCAGCGGCCGCTGTCGTTTTTTGCCTATGGTCTGGGCGAGATCACGCCGCCTGCGCAAGGCGGGCCGGATTTCGGCACGCATTACGCCATGCTGCAAACGCTGAAATCATGGGGTTTTCCGGTTGCACCCCAGGTGTGTGTTGCGCGCGGTGCTTCTGAACTGGTAGCGTTTCACCAGCGCCTGGGTGCCGAGCGCGATGCTCTGCCCTACGAGATCGACGGCGTGGTCTACAAGGTCAATTCTCTGGCGCTGCAGCGCCAGCTGGGCTTCAAGTCACGCGAGCCGCGCTGGGCCGTGGCCCACAAATATCCGGCCCAGGAAATGCCCACGCTGATGGAAAGCATCGATGTGCAGGTGGGGCGCACCGGCAAGCTCACGCCCGTGGCCAGACTGGCGCCCGTGGCCGTGGGCGGCGTGATCGTGACCAACGCCACCTTGTCCAATATCTTTGATATCCGCAAAAAAGGCGTGCGCGTAGGCGATACCGTCATCGTTCGCAGGGCGGGCGATGTGATTCCCGAGGTCGTAGGGCGTGTGCCCGGCGAGCGTGCCGCCTATGTGCCCAACTTTCACATGCCCAAAAACTGCCCCATCTGCGGCAGCGCCGTGGTGCGCATGAAGGGCGAATCCAACCACCGTTGCACGGGCGGGCTGTTCTGCGGCGCGCAGCGCAAGGAGGCAATCCTGCACTTCGCGGCCCGTCGCGCCATGGACATCGAAGGCCTGGGCGACAAGCTGGTCGATCAGCTGGTGGACGCCCAGGTGGTCAAGGTCCTGCCCGATCTGTATCGCCTGGGGCTGACGGCCCTGGCGTCTCTGGACCGCATGGCGGAGAAATCGGCCCAGAACGTGCTGGCGGCGCTGGAGAAATCCAAGCACACCACGCTGCAGCGCTTTCTGTTCGGCCTGGGCATACGCAATGTGGGCGAGGCCACGGCCAAGGATCTGGCGCGCCACTTCGGCACGCTGGACGCCATCATGGATGCCGATGTCGAGGCCTTGCTGCAGGTGCCCGACGTGGGGCCGGTGGTGGCCGACAGCATTCACACTTTTTTTGCCCAGCCTCATAACCGCGAGGTGGTGGAGCAGCTGCGGGCCTGCGGCGTGCACTGGGAAGAGGGTGCACCGCCCGAGAAGGCGGCCCAGGTGCTGGCCGGCATGACGGTGGTGCTGACCGGCACTCTGCCCACGCTCTCGCGCGACGAGGCCAAGGATATGCTGGAGGCGGCCGGGGCCAAGGTCTCCGGCTCGGTGAGCAAGAAAACCAGCTATGTGGTGGCCGGGGCCGAGGCCGGCAGCAAGCTGGTCAAGGCCCAGGAGCTGGGCGTGGCCGTGCTGGACGAAGCCGGTATGCTGGCGTTGCTCAGGGGCCAGACGCCGGCATCGCCGGCCGCCTGATGGACAAAGACAATGCTGCGGCGACGCAGAACAAGAGGGATGTATCACCGTGATTGCACGTAAACCCGTGGTGGGCGTGGCTTTGGGCAGTGGCTCGGCACGCGGTTGGGCCCACTTTGGCGTGCTGCGCGCCCTGCGCGAGGCCGGTATCCAGCCCGATATCGTCTGCGGCACCTCCATAGGCTCTCTGGTCGGCGCCGCCTATGCGGCCGGGGAGATGGACCGTTTCGAGGAGTGGGTGCTGGGCCTGGGCATGCGCAAGGTCTTTGGCTTTATGGACTTCAACCTGGGCAGCGGCATGCTCAAGGGCGAGAGAATCATCGAGTTCTGGCGCGAGCATTTTGTGCAGGAAACCATGGAGGAGCTGGCAGCCCCCTTTGGCTGCGTGGCCACCGATCTGCATACCGGCGCCGAAGTCTGGCTGCGCAAAGGCTCGATTGCAGATGCCGTGCGCGCCTCGATTGCTCTGCCCGGCCTGTTCACGCCGGTTATTCGCGACGGGCGCTTGCTGGTGGATGGCGGTCTGGTCAATCCCGTGCCGGTCTCGCTGGCGCGGGCCATGGGCGCCGATGTGGTGATTGCCGTGGATTTGAATGCCGACCTCATGCGCCGTAACAGAAATGCGGTCGGCATGGGCGCAGCTGCGGCCAGGCCCGGCAAACCGCAGGCCCAGCAAGCGGCCGAGCCGGAACCGGCCTTCACCGATCTGGAGCCGCCTGCGGGCATGTTCCATGCCAATGTGCCGCCCATGGGCTGGAGCGGCAAGTGGAAAAGCTCCATGACCAGCGTGAAGTCGTTTTCCTCCTCGGTGCTCAAGCGCGGCATTCACAAAAGCGATGAAGAGCTGCAGCAGAACATTCCCTCGCTGCTCAACGTGGTCATGTCCAGCGTCAACATCATGCAGATGCGCATCACGCGCAGCCGCATGGCGGGCGATCCCTCCGAAGTGCTGATCGCGCCCAAGGTGGCGCATATCGGCCTGCTGGACTTTCATCGGGCCCGGGAAGCCATCGATGAAGGCTATGCTGCCGCCAAGGCGGTGCTGCCGAGCTTGAAGGACTGGGGCGTCTAGAGTCGCTGTGCCGGCTTTGATGCGTGGCTGACCGCTGCTCTAGCGCGTGGCTTGCGCCAATATTGCTATGGTTTGTCTAGCTAGAGGCGATTGATAATCAAGGGCTGGGTCGGTTTTTTGTTCCAATAAATGCGGTGAATGGCCTGGTCGCAGCTGAGCCGTCCAGGCGCTGTAGCTGCGCAGCGCCATGGCATGCAACTGGCCCAGATGGACAGGCAGCTGGGACAGAATCTGCGCCTCGCTCTGCACCCCGGGGCCGTGCGCCAGCAGCAATTCCTCATGGCCGGTGCGGCACCACTGCTTGATGCTTTGCTCCGTCACCTCCAGGTGGCCTTGAAACGCCCAATGGCGTCCATGGCGGAAGCCCTTGTTCAGGCAATGCGTGCCCACCATGGTGCGGCTGGCGCCTTTGGGGATTTCAAAAGTGTCGTAATGCCAGTTGAAGATGGTGGCCTGGCTGGGCAGGTGCATCTGTTGCTGGGCTTCGCGCGTGGTCCATATCGAACTCCAGCCTATATTGGGGCAGGGGTTGCGCCAGACGCGGGCACCCATGGCGCGGGCCAGCATCTGCGCGCCAAAGCAGTGGCCCAGCACCGGCACATCGCAGGCCAGCGCGTTTTGCAGCAGGCAGCGTTCATCTTCAATCCAGCGCAGTTGCTCGTTGGCGCAGTGGTTGCTGCCCAGCACGATGATGCCGTTGTAGTCTCGTGCATGGGCCGGTGCTGAGCCCTCGGCGCAGGGGTCTATCAGCACATAGGCCAGGTCTTGCTGGCGCAGATGATCGAGCAAGATGCCAGGGCCTTGCGAAGCTTCATGCTGGAGGATGGCGACAGGTTTCATACAAGAGGCGGGGCACAGCCGCCCGTGGTGGTGAGGCCTTGAATATAGGAATCACGCCATCAAGCCCTTGTATGGATTGCGCAGCCTGCTATCAAGATTGCATCAAGCGCATGGGATGAGGGCGGCTTGAGGCTGGCTTTTAAATGGGGTTTGGCGGCTTTGCTATGATCAACTGTATAAATTCACAGTTAAACCGATTTCACTCCTCTCAGGTGATCGCGTGAGCACGCCGCCCCCCCATCGCTTTTACTATCTGCACAACTTTCAGCGTGCGCTGGACTGGTTGGGCCAGCGCTATGGCGATCTGCTCAACGCCCAAGAGCTGCAGTTCATGACGCGCTTTGCCCAGCTGCCCCAGGCCTCGCAGGCGCTGCTGGTGCGCATGATCATGCGCCGCGGGCCCTGGTTCAGGGCCGGCAAGCTGGTGTATGAGGAAATCCCCGCGCTGGCCGATGCGGCCCAGCCTTTGCGCCAGGAAGGCTGGATTGACGATGCTCAGCACATGACGGCGGCCGAACTGTTCGGCTTGCACACCAAGCCCGAGCTGCTGCAGATTCTGAGAGATTTTCCCTGTAGCCTCGATACCAGCCCCGACACCAGTCCTGCTATCAGCTTCACCATCAGTCCCAGCCTGCGCAAAAGCGAAATGCTGGCGCTGGTGCAAAGCGCTCACCAGGGCGACAGAGCTTATGCCCAGTGGCACCCGCAGGCCGCCGAGCCGGTCTGGCGCCTGATGGTGGGCGAGCTGTGCGAGCGCTTCAGGCTGATGTTCTTTGGCAATCTCTACCAGGACTGGTCGGAGTTTGTGCTGGCCGATCTGGGCGTGTTTCGCTATGAGAGCGTGGCGTTCGATGCCGGCTCGCGGGCATTTCAGCAGCGTTGCGATGTGGATGTCTATCTGGCGCTTTCGGCCTGCCGCCAGGCGCTGGACGAAGGCGCGGACGTGGCGGCGCTCGGTGAGTCGCTGGCTCAATACCAGAGCGCCAACCCCTGGCTGGAAAAGCGCCGCGCCAAGATTTTGCTGCAGCTGGGCCAGGCCTGCGAGCGGGCACAGAACTGGACCCTGGCCCAGAGCCTTTATGCGCGCTGCAACTACCCGGGTGCGCGCCACCGCCAGATTCGGATGCTGGAGCGGCTTGAACAGTTCAATCAAGCGCTAGCCCTTGCCGAGCTTGCACAATCTGCTCCTGAAAGTGAGGAAGAAGCTCAGCGCATTGCCCGCATGCTGCCGCGCCTGCGTCGCAGCACAGGGGCGGGCGCAGCCCAGGAGAAACGCCGGCGTGCGGCCGCACTGGCCCCTGCCGTGGCTGGGCTGCGCTCTGATGTGACGCTGGCTTTGCCGGCCGAGCCGATGGCCGTGGAGTACGCGCTGCGCGATCACTGGCAGTCTGAGCAGGCGCCGGTGTTCTATGTGGAGAACGCGCTGATCAACTCGCTGTTTGGCCTGCTGTGCTGGCCCGCCATCTTTGCGCCGCTGCCGGGCGCGTTTTTTCACCCTTTTCAAAGCGGCCCGGCCGATCTGAGTGCCCCCGATTTTGTGCCGCGCCGCCAGGAGCTGTTCGATGCCTGTTTGCAGGCGCTGGCAGACGGCAGCTACCGCCGCGTGATTGCCCAGCGCTTTGCCGAAAAGCAGGGCCTGCAGTCGCCGTTTGTCTTTTGGGGCACGCTGAGCGAGGAGTTGCTGGCTCTGGCGCTGGACTGCATTCCGGCCGCCCATCTGCAGCTGTTTTTTGCCCGGCTGCTGCAGGATGTGAAGGGCAACCGCACCGGCTTTCCCGATCTGGTGCGCTTTTGGCCAGCGCGGGAGCAGGAACGGCCGCGTTACGAACTGGTGGAAGTCAAGGCGCCGGGCGACAAACTGCAGGACAACCAGATTCGCTGGCTGGTGTATTGCACGGACCATGGGCTGCCGGTCAGCGTCTGCCATGTGCAGTGGAGTGATGGACTGCCTGCGGAGGGCGCTTGAGCGCTGAAGCCACCGATCACAGCAGCGCGCCAGCCGTGGTCGGCGTTCGCGCTCTGTGCGAATTCACGGCCCGCAGCGGCGATCTGGACCTGCGCTTCACGCCTTCGCCCACTTCGCTGGAAGGTATGGAAGGCCATGCCACGGTGCGCCGCCGCCGCGCCGCGGGCTACGAGTCTGAAATCAGCCTCGGCGGGCAGTACCTGGGCCTGCGGGTTCAGGGGCGGGCCGATGGCTTTGATGCAGCAGCCTGCCGGCTGGAAGAAATCAAAACCTATCGCGGCACGCTGGACGGCATACGCCCCAACCACCGCGCTTTGCACTGGGCCCAGGCCAAGGTCTATGCGCATCTGCTGTGCCAGGCGCGGCAGCTGGCGCAGATCAATGTGGCGCTGGTGTATTTCCATGTGGGCAGCGGCGAGGAAACCGTGCTCAGCAGCCTCTACGCCGCCGATGAGTTGCAGCTGTTTTTCGACAGCCAGTGCCAGCGCTACCTGGCTTGGGCGCGCGGCGAAGCGGCGCATCGGGCGCTGCGCAACACCGCCTTGCAGGCGCTGGACTTTCCGCATGCGCAGTTTCGCGCCGGGCAGCGGCAGTTGGCTGTGGCCGTGTATCGCACGGCAGCATCGCCAGCGCCAGCGAATAGCCAAGGCGACAGATCAGGCGATGAACCAGAAGATAAGCCAGGTGATACCAAAGCCGGCGGGCGCAGCCTGATGGCTCAGGCCTCTACAGGCATTGGCAAAACCCTGGGCACGATTTTCCCGCTGCTCAAGGCCATGCCGGGCCAGGGGCTGGACAAGCTGTTTTTTCTGACTGCCAAGACCACCGGCCACGCGCTGGCGCTGGATGCGCTGGCACAGCTGCAGCAGTCCACAGCGCCCGGTGTTTTGCGGGTGCTGGACCTGCAAGCCAGAGACAAGGCCTGCGAGCACCCGGACAAGGCCTGCCATGGCGACTCCTGCCCGCTGGCCCAGGGCTTTTACGACCGCCTGCCTGCGGCACGCGAACAGGCGGTAAGCCTGGTTGTGCAGGACGCTCCGGCCGTGCGCTCGGTGGCGCTGGCCCATGGCATCTGCCCCTATTACCTGATGCAGGAATTGACGCGCTGGGCTGATGTGGTGGTGGGCGACTACAACTATTACTACGACAGCTGCGCCATGCTGTATGCGCTGACCCAGGCCCAGGGCTGGAAGGCGGCCGTGCTGGTGGACGAAGCCCATAACCTGCTGGACCGTGCGCGGCGCATGTACACGGCCGAGCTTTCGCAGTTTGTGCTGCATGCGGCGCGCAAGCAGGCTGGGGGCCGGGTGAAAAAAGCGCTGGACGGCCTCAACCGGGCCTGGAACGCCTTGAACAAGGTGCAGCACCACAACTACCAAAGCTATGCCGAGCCGCCAAGCAGTCTTTTGAACGCCGTGCAGCGTGCGATCAGCGCCATTGCCGAAGTGCAGGCCGATCAGCCCCTGCCGCCTGCCGATCCGGTGCTGGCCCTGTATTGGGAGCTGCTGCAGTTTCAGTCGCTGGCCGAGGCTTTCGGGCCGCATGCGCTGTTTGACATCAACCTGGCCACGGCGCTGCCGGGCCGTTCCGGTCGCTCAGGCTCCGCCGCCCGGGCGCCGTTTTCCACGCTGTGCATTCGCAATGTGCTGCCCGCTCCCCATCTGCTGCAGCGCCATGCGGCCGCGCATACCAGCGTGCTGTTTTCGGGCACGCTGAGTCCGCCGCAGTTTTACCGCGACATGCTGGGCTTGCCCGCGCATACGGCCTGGCTGGAGGTGGATGCGCCGTTCAAGGCCGAGCAGCTCAGCGTGCAGGTGGCCGGCCATATCTCTACCCGCTGGCACGACCGCCAGGCCTCTTTGCAACCGATTGCCGATATCGTGGCGCGCCAGTTTGCGCTGCAGCCGGGCAACTATCTGTGCTTTTGCAGCAGTTTCGACTATCTGCAGCAGGTGGCGCAGGAGTTGACCAGGCTTCACCCCGGCCTGCCCATGTGGAGCCAGACCCCGGCCATGGACGATGCCAGCCGCACCCAGTTTCTGGCGCGCTTTGTACAAGGCGGGCGGGGCATAGGCTTTGCGGTGCTGGGCGGGGTGTTTTCAGAAGGTGTGGACCTGCCCGGCAGCCGCTTGATAGGCGCTTTTGTCGCCACGCTGGGTCTGCCCCAGGTCAACCCGGTGAACGAGGCCATGAAGCAGGCGCTTGATGACTATTGGGGCCGTGATGCGGCACATAAACAGGCGCATAGGCAGGCCCAGGGCTATGACTACACCTACCTCTACCCCGGTCTGCGCAAGGTGGTGCAGGCCGCCGGCCGCGTGATTCGCACCGAAAGCGACCGCGGCGTGGTGGTGCTGATGGACGACAGATTCCAGAGAGCGGATGTCCAGGCGCTGCTGCCCAAATGGTGGCGGCTGGAGCATGGCAGCTTTCGCTGAAGCGGTTTACACCGCCAGCAGCTTCCATTCGGCTTCGCTGATCGCCAGGCGGTGCGTCAGCTGCAGAGCCTGCAGCAAGGCTTCGTCGTGCGACACCAGCACCAGCGTGCCCGGGTATTGGCAGAGCATGGCTTGCAGCGCCTGTTGCGAGGACAGATCCAGGTGATTGTCCGGCTCGTCAAGCAACAGCATCTGCGGCGCTGCATCGCGGTAGAGCACGCAGGCCAGAGCGGCTTTGAGGCGCTCGCCTCCGCTGAGCAAACGGCATGGCTGATCCATATGGCTGGCATCCAGCCCCAGCTGGGCCAGGCGCATGCGCTGCAATCCCTGCGGCGTGCGGGGTGCTGCCTGTTGCAACTGGGCGATCACCGAGAGCTCATCGTCCAGGCTGCTCAGCCGCTGGTCCAGCCAGGCAAAAGAGGTAGTCATCTGGCGCCTGCCCTGCAGCGGCTCTATCTCGCCTGCCAGTACCCGCAGCAGCGTGGATTTGCCGCAGCCATTGGGCCCGGTGATGGCGATGCGCTGGCCTGCCTGCAAGCGCAGCGAAACCGCTGGTAGTTGGCAACTCCAGGGCAGTTGCACCGCAGCGAGCTCGGCCACCACACGCTCTGGCGGCAGCAACTCCTGCAGCGGTGGCACATGCAGGTAAATGCTGGCGGCCTGCCAGTCAATGGCCTGGGCTGCCTCGCGCACGCGCTGCTGCGCAGCCTCTCTGGCCTGGGTCTGTTGCTGGGCCAGCCGCCCGGCCGTGGCCTGGCTGCGTGCTTTTTGCGTGCCCAGCAGCAGCTTGGCCTGATTTGCGTTCTTGCCGGCCCGGTTCGCCGCTGCCTGTTGGCGTTGTTGGCGCTGGTGTTGCTCATGCAAGCTGCGCTGTTGGCGGTCGCGCTCCAGCTTGGCCTGGGCCAGCGTCTGTAGCGCGGCTTGTTCCTGCTGCCGTTTGCTGTTCAAGTAAAAATCATAGCTGCCACCATAGAAGGTAAGGGCGTTTGATGCCAGTTCTGCTATGCAATCCATGGCGTTCAGCAAGCTGCGGTCATGGCTGATCAGCAACAGGCCGCCACGCCAATGGCGCAGCTGCGTGGCCAGGGCGCTGCGGTGGGCGGCATCCAGGTGGTTGCTGGGCTCATCCAGAATCAGAAAATCCGCACCCGATAGCTGTGCGCCCACCAGGGCCACGCGCATGGCTTGGCCGCAGCTCAGTTGCTGGACGTTGGCATCTGCATCCAGGCCGGGCAACTGGGCGGCGTGCAGCGCGGCCTGCAATTGCGGGCGTATGTCCCAGCGCTCGGCCAGCAACTCGTAATCGTGGTCGGCGCAGCTGCCTTGCTCTATGCGGGCTAATGCGTCAAATGCGGGCTGCAGGCCGGCCAGCGTGACCACGGTCTGATCAGCGTTGGTTTGGAGCAGATCTTGCGCCAGATAATGCACGCGGCCCGAACGGGCCACGCTGCCGCTGCTGGGCGCGGTCTCGCCGGCCAGAATGCGCGCCAGCAGGCTTTTGCCCATGCCATTGCGACCGACCAGGCCGGTGCGTTGCGCGGCAAAGCTGGCGGATAAATCAGAGAAAAGCGTTTTGCCCGTAGGCAGCACATAAGAGACGCCATGCAGCGTCAAACGAGGTTCGGTCATAAAAACCCAAGCGATGAATGCCAGACATCCCCTGTGCCATGGAGGCCGCTGCAAGTCGTGCACGCGGTGAAACAGGGAGTGGGGAGGTGGCCGTCAGCAAGACGGCGGCATCAATAGCGCATGGGTGTAAGACCTCGTGAATGGTGCAAAGTGGGCGATTGTAGGCAGAGCAGGCCAGCGGTCAAGCTGACGGTGGTGCGAGCACCACGCTGCACCACGTGCAACTTGCCCAAAAGCGGCGGCTGGCAGTGGCATGATGCGGCGCAGGCCCTGCAGCCGGAGAGATCTGTGAATGAACTGAAGATTGTGCAATGCACACATGAGCGCCACGCGGGCGCGATTTTGGATATTTTGAACGACGCCATCGTTCATTCCACCGCGCTTTATGACTACCAGCCGCGCACGGCGCAAAACATGGTGACTTGGTTCGAAGCCAAGCGCGCCGGCCAGTGGCCGGTAATAGGCATAGAGGATGCCGAGGGCCAGCTGCTGGGCTTTTGCAGCTACGGCAGTTTTCGCGCCTATCCGGCCTACAAGTACACGGTGGAGCATTCGGTCTATGTGCACCCCGAGCACCGCGGGCGGGGCCTGGGCAGGCAGCTGATGGATTTGCTGATTGCCGAGGCCCGCCGCCGTGGCGATGTGCACGCCATCGTGGGCGCCATCGATGCCGCCAACGAGGGCAGTATCGGCTTGCACAAACGCCTGGGTTTTGCGCATGTGGGCCAGATGCCGCAGGTGGGCTTCAAATTCGGCCGCTGGCTGGATCTGGCTTTTTATCAGCTGACGCTACAGACGCCGCTGCATCCCGTGGATGGTTAGATTTTGCTATTGAATCAATAGTTTGCAGCGCAATGGATAAAAGCGCTGCGAGCTGTTTTTTCCGGTGTTCAACGCTCAGCCATCAATCCCAGACCGGTGCCAGTCCCTCGGGGTTGACCTCGCGGCCGTTGCGCTCCAGCTGGGCGATGCGCGCCATATCGTCGGCATCGAGTTGGAGCTCGCGCGCCTTCAGATTGCTGGCTAGATTCTCGCGTCGGGTCGATGAGGGAATCACTGCATACCCCAGCTGCAGCGCCCAGGCCAGTGCGACCTGGGCCACAGTGGCCTCATGCTTGGCGGCAATCTCGGCCAGCACCGCATCCTTGAGCACCTTGCCATAGGCCAGCGTCATGTACGAGGTGGTCTGAATGCCTTGTTCGGTGAGAAATGCCGTCAATTGGCGGTTTTGCAGATAGGGACTCAGCTCGATCTGGTTGGTGGCGATTTCGCCCGCGCCCACGGCGGCAATGGCCTGGCGGGTCAGCTCGATGTTGAAGTTGGAAATGCCGATGTGTCGCGTCAGCCCCTGGGCCTTGGCCTGGGCCAGTGAGCCCATGAATTCCTCCAGCTCCACGCCGTTGCCGGGTGCCGGCCAGTGGATTAGCGTCAGGTCCACATAGTCGGTGCGCAGCTTTTTCAGGCTGTCTTGCAGGCTGGGGATCAGCTTGGCCTGGCTGTAGTTGTCGGTCCAGATCTTGGTGGTGACAAAGAGCGCATCGCGCGCCACGCCGCTTTCGGCAAGCGCCTGGCCCACCTGGGCTTCATTGCCGTAAATCTGTGCCGTATCCACGGCGCGGTAGCCCAGATCGAGCGCATTGCGCACGGAATCGATAACGACTTGATCTTTGAGGCGGAAAGTGCCGACGCCAAATGCAGGAATACTCATGTTCTTTGTCCTTGAAGAAGACGCCAAGTCTGAAGCATAGGGCGGCAAAGATGAAGCACCGCAGCGCACAAGCACTTGTGCCGTGGTGGAACAGATGGTGAGCGGCAGCTCGATGTGGTCAGTTAGAAAAGTGGCCCAGGCACTGCGATGGGCCGATCGCTTGTTCCTCAGGCGCCTGCTTACTCGCCCAGCGCATCCAGCGCGCGGGCCGAATACACCATGGCCGCACCGGCATTGAGAGCCACGGCCACGCCCAGGGCTTCGGCAATTTCTTCCTTGCTGGCGCCGGCAGCCTTGGCGGCCTTGGTATGCACGGCAATACAGCCGTCGCAGCGCGTGGTCACGCCCACGGCGATGGCAATCAGCTCGCGGGTTTTGGCATCCAGATGGCCGGTCTTGCTGCCGGCGGCGGCCAGGGCCTTGTAGCCTTCCATGGTGCCGGGCGACAGCTGTGAAAACTCGCCCAGTCGGCCCGCCAGTTCCTTGCGGTATTCGTTCCAGTCCAGCATGTGTGACTCCTTTGCGCTTGGCGCGTTGAACCCGATGAAGCCCCCAGATTACCGCGATGCGATCTTGTTTTCTACGCTGGGCTGGAGCGGATGGTGCTGCAAAGGATGAAATTGCGGCTTAAAACGGGTTTGTTGGATGCGAGCCGGTGTTTAGACGCAACAATGCGCGTTGTTAAACAAGGAGTTCCCGTGAACCAAGCCAATCCACATGCTGCACTGATCGCCAGCTACCGCAAGGTCGCAGCCGAGGCAGCGAAGAAAACCGCACTCATCCAGGTGGTGGCAACCAAGGGCCCCAGAGCGATTGCCACGGCAAGCGAGACAGCGGCCAAAGCCATGCGCCGTCGCGATGTGCTGGCATCCAAGCTCGCGAAGCTGGGCGTGGTGCTGACCGACTAAGCCTTATCCCGGCAAACCGTTACGCGGTGCGTCGGGTGCCCGGAGTCTGGCCATCAAAGCTCCGGATCTATCCAGCCTACGCGGCCTTGGCCGCTTTCATTGAGTCTGGCCATAAATTCCTGCGCCTGCGCCTCCGGCAGGCAAAAGTGCAGCGTCACCAGACTGCCATGCTCCACCTGCAGCAGTTCGGCCTCGGCCTGCTCGATCTGGCGGCGCACCAGACCTTCCAGTGCATAAGGCACGGTGCAGCACAGCGTCTGCATGCGGCGAATCGCCACTTTCTCGGCCGTCAGCAAGGCCTGGGCGACAGCATCGGTATAGGCGCGCACCAGCCCTCCGGCACCCAGCTTCACGCCGCCAAAGTAGCGCACCACGGTGGCCAGCACGCCTTCCAGATCCTGATGGCGCAGCACGTCCAGCATGGGCCGCCCCGCCGTGCCGCTGGGCTCGCCATCATCCACGGCCGCCGATTGACCGCCGGCCAGCAAGGCCCAGCAAACATGGGCTGCGCCCGGGTGCTCGCGCCTCAATGCATCGACCACGGTCTGTGCAGTGGCGCGGTCCGTCATGGGTTGCACGCAGCCGATGAAGCGGCTTTTCTTGATCAGCAAATCACTGTGAGCGGGGGTGCGTAGAGTCTGGGGCATAGCGGGCCGCAGCATAGCCGCAAAAGCCGGTGCGTACAGCTTGACTGCCTTGGTTGGCTGTCTGTAGTCAAGGTCGCGCCGCCAAAGCGGCAGGGCAATGGCCGGGGCTGACGCGCCCGCCATATGAGGTAGACAAGCCATAGTTTCTTTTTCCTACAATGTTTGTAGGGTGATTGGCGTACGCTATGCAACAAAGGAGACTGCCATGACCACACCGCATCGCACCGAGCTTCCTGCCAATGAGCATACTTTTGGCCGCGAACATCTGTCTCCGCCCCCTCTGGAATGGGAGCAAGGTAATGGGCAATGGGTGGCGGGCGTGCAGCCCGAAGAGGAGGTCGACTGGGTGCAGCGCATTCGCAACGTGGGCGAGTGGTAGCTGGTCAGTCATCGCTCCGGTTTGAAACTTTTCCTCTTTCCATGAAGCATCCGGCTGATCACCAAGGTGGCAGCCGGATTTTTCATGGGCGACTGGCTTGACAATGCGGGCTGCATCACCGTTTCTTGCCGCCACGCCTCCTCACCATGAATGCCGTCAATCAAAGCGCGAACCAAGTCCAGGCCTCGCACTGGATGCTGCTGCCCGCAGCAGCCCAGACGGCCGTGCTGCCCGTGGCGCTGGCCGATGTGACGGCCTTGATGGAAAAAGTGGGTCGTAGCAGCAGTGATGGCGTGGCCGAGCAGATCTTACATTTGCTGGGCCACCAGGTGCCGCTGGCCCAGTGCACGATTTTTTCCTTTCAGGGCATGGCGCGCCCGCGCGTGATGGGCATGGGCGACAGAGCGCGTACCGGCGCACTGCCCATGATTTCGCAGGACTATAGCGAGCGCTTTTACCCTCTGGACGGCTCCCAGCAGGTGATGAAGGCCGAGCTTGCGCGCCTGGCCAAGGACCCGCATGCCAAGCCGCGCGTGTGGCTGCACCGCCAGGGACCGGGCGATGTGCAGCACCCCGAGTACCGCCAGATCTGCTACGAGCTGCCGCGCATTGCCGAGCGCCTGTCCCTGCTGTGCTTGCAGGAAAATGCCCGCTGGCTGTCGGTCAATCTCTACCGGGGCGAGGAGCACGGGGTGTTTGATGCGGGCGCGATAGCGCTGATCGAAGCGTTTGCGCCCCTGGTCATGCAGGCCATGCGCTTGCACTACGCGGGCCAGACGCTGCAGGACGATCTGGTCGGCCTGGTGCTGGCGCGGCTGAGCAAGCGCTTCGAGCAGCTTACGCCGCGCGACCTGGATGTGGTGCGCGCCCTGGCCCAGGGGCTGGATGCCGATGCCTTAGCCCAGTGCCTGGGAATTACCGTGAGCAGCGCTCGCACCTATATCAAGCGTGTCTGCGCCAAGCTGGGCGTACAAGGCCAGCGCGAGCTGTTTGCCCTGCTGATGGAGCCGGCCGAGGTTTAATCTATTTTGATAGCGGCTTGTGAATGATGCGCCTGAGCTTGAGTCTTGTTTTATTCAAAATTCTCGGGTGTATGGCAAGCTGGCGCTTGCATGTCCTCAAATGGTGACATTCCGATGATCCGGCTTTTCTACACTTGGCTTCAAGCCCGTGAGAAGGCCGATCAAGGCGCGCCGGAAAACCGCAAGTCAAGCGAACAGACGGCCGCGCAGCCTCAGGAGACAAGATATGCACCAGCCTTATGCCGAGCCTCGCCGCTCGATTTACTACCAGTACCGAGTCAACCAGCCCTGGCTGCCCTCCGAGCACCCCGGCGCGCAAAGCCATCCCATCGTCATCGTCGGCACCGGCCCCGTGGGCCTGACCACGGCGCTGGAAATCGCCCGCCACGGCCAGCGCTGCGTGGTGCTGGAGTCGGAGCTGCAGGTGTCCGAAGGCAGCCGTGCCATCGTGTTCACGCGCCGCTCCATGGAAATCTTGCAGCAAGTGGGCGTGGCCCACCGCGTGACGGAGACCGGCTTGCCCTGGTGCTTTGGCAACAGCATTTATCGCGGTCAGCGTGTGTTCCGCATGGAAAACGCTCGCGCCGACGATGATCGCTTCTTTCCCATGATCAATCTGCAGCAGCAGTATCTCGAGGAGTATCTGGTTGATGCCGTAGAGGCTCATCCGCTGATCGAGCTGCGCTGGGGCAACCGTGTCAACCAGGTGGAGCAGGTGGGGGGCAAAGCGCTTGTCGAGGTGGACACGCCCGAAGGCAGTTACCCGCTGCAGGCCGACTGGCTGGTAGCTTGCGACGGCGCGCGTTCGGGAATCCGTAGCGCCATGCATCTGCAGATGGAAGGCGCTTCGTACGAAGGCCGGTTTGTGATCGCCGATATCCGCATCGACCTGCCTTTGCCTACCGAGCGCCTGGCGTTTTTCGATCCCAGCTGGAACCCCGGCAACACCATACTCATGCACCGCGAGCCGCATGGCATCTGGCGCGTGGACTATCAGCTGCCAGCTGGCGAAGACCCCGAAGATGCGCTCAAGCCAGAGTCGCTCAAGGCCCGCATCGATGCCCAGTTGGAGATGATCGGTTTTGGCGGTACGCCCTGGGAGATGGACTGGAGTTCGGTCTACTCGGCCCGCGCGCTGACCTTGCCCAATTACGTACACGGCCGCGTGATTTTTGCCGGCGATGCCGCCCATATGCTGCCTATCTTTGGCGTGCGCGGCGCCAATACCGGCTTTCAGGATGCGCAGGCCCTGGGCTGGCGCCTGGCCCTGGTGGCCAAGGGTGCGGCCAGCCCTCAATTGCTGGAAAGCTACAGCAGCGAGCGCGTGGGCGCGGCCCGCGAGATTGTGGAGGAAGCCGGCAAGAGCACGCGCTTTATGGCGCCGCCCACCCGAGGCTTCAGACTGCTGCGCGATGCCGTGCTGTCACTGTCGCTGAGCCAGCCTTTTGTGGGCCCGCTCTACCACTGGCGCACCTCGCGCCCGCATGAATACGACAGCTCGCCGCTCAACAGCGTGGGCGACGACAATCTGCTGTTCAAGGCCGGCCCGGCCCATGGCGCGCCGCCCGTCAACGTGCGTTTTGCGGCCGACAGCTATCTGCTTGATCATCTGGGTGGCGGTTTTGATCTGCTGTACTTCAACGATGGCGCGGCCGTTCCCGCCGAGCTGCGTCGGGTGGTCGATGGCGTGAAAGCCAGAGGCGTGGGAGTGCGTTTGATTGCCGTGAGCAGCCAGCCGGTGGCAGCCGTGGAGGGCGCCGATCTGACACTGCGCGATGGTGACGGCCGCTGCCGCGCTCGCTATGGCGTGATGGCCCAGGGTGCGGCCTATCTGCTGCGGCCCGATCAGCATGTCTGCGCCCGCTGGATGGCGCTGGACGCCAACCGCCTGCAAGCCGCTTTCAATCTGGCGCTGCCCGCCTGAACCAAAAGGAGAACTCAATGACAACAGCAAACACTCCGGCTGCAGCGGCCGGCCTGGATATAGCCGGGCTGGAAACCGTGTACGACCAGCTGGCCACGGCAATCGATGCCGTGGGGGCGGAAAAATCCGAACTCTTTCTGGTCAAGCTGGCGCTGCTGGGCGCCAATCGTCTTGGCGATGCCGCGCTGTTTGGCGAGCTGATTGCCGCGGCTCAGCGAGATTTGTAAGCGCGCTGCTGCGCAGCAATGCCGCTTTGAAAGCCCTCCGGTGCAACTGCCAGGCGGGCTTTTTTTGTTTTGAATGGTTTGAACTCTTGAATCGCCGGTTTTTTGTACTTATCTGCTGACTAAATAAGCTGGCTATAGAAGGCCGATGGGGTTACAAGGGCAGGCAGGCCTGTATTTTTGCAGCAGGCAAGCAAGGCCGCTGGCGCTTGAGCACGGTTTTGCATGCCCCCAAACACCGTTTCGGCAGGCCGGTTTTCAATTGCTTTACCGTTGATCAGGAGATGAATAAATGAAACTGAGCAGCACCGCCTTGGGTTTGAGCATTGTTCTGGGTTTGGCTGGCGCACCTGCCATTGCCAAATCCGCGGCCGAGTGGCAGGCCCTTACCGCAACGACAGCCGTGGGTATCACGCAGGCCATGGAAAAGCCCAGACCGTGGCCCCCGGCAAAGTCATAGAGGCCGAGCTGGAAGCCGGCAAGAAAGGTGCGGCTCCCTACTACTCGGTGACGCTGGTGTCGCCGGCCAACGAAGAAATCAAGCTGCGCGTGAATGCCACCACCGGCGATGCCGCGATTGAAAAGAACAAGGGCAAGGCCGAGCGCAAGCACACCAAGTATCTGGCCGAGGCCCAGATCACCCTGGCCCAGGCCGTGGATGCTGCCGTGGCCCATACGCCCGGCAAGCCCGTCGAGGCCCAGCTGGATTCTGACTGGGGCAAGACCAGTTACAAGGTCAAGCTGCTGAAGGCCGACAATGTGGTGACCAGCGTCAGGCTGGATGCCGAGACGGGCAAGGTCACCGGTACGAAAAAAGACTGAGTGGCCGTTGGAAAAGCCGGTTTTGCTATGGATTTGAAAGTAGGCCGCGCATGCGCTGACTGGATTTAATGGTTGTTAGCGCTTTATTTTCAGTCAGTGAATGCGCTGCCTGCTATGAATTTAAAAGTCCCGACCCTGGATTTGCAAGACCTTGCAGATGCAAGGCCAGGGGGAGAAACGTACACTGGCCGGTTCTTTCCCCGTACTGGCCGCTAGAGCCCACTGCACATGAACGCCCCGGTTGATGTTTCCTTTTTTCATCGCGATGCCAAACCGCTGACCAGCTACAAACCGTACTGGGCCAAGCGCTTTGGCCCGGCGCCGTTCCTGCCCATGACCCGTGCGGAGATGGATCAGCTTGGCTGGGACAGCTGCGACATCATCCTGGTCACGGGCGATGCCTATGTGGATCACCCCAGCTTCGGCATGGCGGTGATCGGCCGTGTGCTGGAGGCCCAAGGCTTTCGCGTGGGCATTATTGCCCAGCCCGACTGGACCAGCGCCGAAGCCTTCAAGGCTCTGGGCAAGCCCAACCTGTTTTGGGGTGTGACGGCCGGCAATATGGATTCCATGATCAACCGCTACACGGCTGATCGCAAGATTCGCTCCGACGATGCCTACACGCCCGGCGACGTGGGCGGCAAGCGCCCGGACCGCGCGGCCATCGTCTACAGCCAGCGCTGCCGCGAAGCCTACAAAGATGTGCCCATTGTGCTGGGCGGCATCGAAGGCTCGCTGCGCCGCATTGCCCACTATGACTACTGGAGCGACAAGGTGCGCCGTTCCATCGTGGTGGACAGCAAGTGCGACATCCTGCTTTACGGCAATGCCGAGCGGGCCCTGGTCGAAGTGGCTCACCGCATTGCTTCGCGCGAGCCGGTGGAAAACATCACCGATGTGCGCGGCACCTCGTTTTTCCGCCGTGCCTCGGAAGAGGGCTGGTTTGAAGTCGACTCTTCCACCGTGGACGAGCCCGGCGAAGTCGAGCCGCATATCAATCCCTATATGACCACCAGCGAGCAGGCGGAGGCCCAGGGCCAGACCTGCTCCAAGGAAGACGGCACGCAAGGTGATGCTACAGAAAATGTAGCTGCTGGCGCAGGTACATCTTGCGCTACAGGCCAAAAAGATGCCGCATCGGTGGCCCAGGTGCAGACGATTCAATTCGTGCCCAATCTCTCGCTGCGCAGCAAGTCCAAGCTGCCGGCGCGCGACCGCACCGTGCTGCGCTTGCCCAGCTACGAGGAAGTCAAGAGCGACCCCATCCTCTACGCTCACGCCAACCGCGTGCTGCACCTGGAAACCAATCCCGGCAATGCCCGTGCGCTGGTTCAGGCTCACGGCGAAGGCCTCACGGCCCGCGATGTGTGGATGAACCCGCCTCCCATTCCGCTGACCACGGCCGAGATGGACTGGGTGTTTGGCCTGCCATACGCCCGCAATCCGCACCCCAGCTATGCCGACAGCAAGGGCAGCCATGATGGCGAGACCAAGATTCCTGCCTGGGAGATGATCCGCACCTCGGTCAACATCATGCGCGGCTGCTTTGGCGGCTGTACTTTCTGCTCGATCACCGAGCACGAAGGCCGCATCATCCAGAGCCGCTCGGAAGACTCCATCATCCAGGAGCTGGAAGAGATACGCGACAAGGTCAAGGGCTTTACCGGCACCATTTCCGACCTGGGCGGCCCCACGGCTAATATGTACCGCCTGGGCTGCAAGAGCCCGCAGATCGAAGCGGCCTGCCGCAAGCCCAGCTGCGTGTTCCCCGGCATCTGCCAGAACCTGCACACCGACCATGCCCCGCTGATCAAAATCTACCGCCGTGCGCGCAAGCTGCCCGGCATCAAGAAGATTCTGATCGGCTCCGGCCTGCGCTACGACCTGGCCGTGAAGTCGCCCGAGTACATCAAGGAGCTGGTGCAGCACCATGTGGGCGGCTATCTGAAGATCGCGCCCGAGCATACCGAGGCCGGCCCGCTGGGCAAGATGATGAAGCCCGGCATCGGCAGCTATGACAAGTTCAAGCAGCTGTTCGAGAAATTCAGCGAAGAGGCCGGCAAAAAGCAGTTTCTGATTCCGTACTTCATTGCCGCCCACCCGGGTACCAGCGATGAGGACATGATGAATCTGGCCATCTGGCTCAAGAAGAACGGTTTCCGTGCCGATCAGGTGCAGACCTTCTACCCCAGCCCCATGGCCACCGCCACGGCCATGTACCACAGCGGCCGCAACACGCTGACCAAGGTACGCCGCCAGATGCGCGACGAGGCCGAGGAGCGCGTGGACATCGTGCGCGGTGAAAAACGCCGCCGCCTGCACAAGGCCTTTTTGCGCTACCACGACCCGAACAACTGGCCCATGCTGCGCGAGGCCTTGAAGGCCATGGGCCGGTCCGATCTGATCGGCAACGGCAAGCAGC
Organism: Comamonas aquatilis; assembly: GCF_965139575.1. Classification (NCBI taxonomy): domain Bacteria; kingdom Pseudomonadati; phylum Pseudomonadota; class Betaproteobacteria; order Burkholderiales; family Comamonadaceae; genus Comamonas; species Comamonas aquatilis. The sequence continues at coordinate 54,843 of NZ_CBCSIW010000010.1, forward strand.
ATCTGATTCCTACCTTCCAGCCCATGGTGGACGGCAGCTATCAAAGTGCCCGCAAGAAAAACAGCACCCAGTCCGGCAGTGGCGGTGGCATCGGCTATACCGTCAACAAGGAAGGCAAGGCCGTGGCCGTGCGTCGGCGGACGCAGGAATCGAACGAGCCTCAGGGCGATGTGCGCTTCAGAACCGCCCAGCCCAAGCCCGGCCAGATGCTGAGCCAGCATACCGGCCTGCCTCCGCGCGCTGGTGTGAAGAGTGGCAAGCCCGCAGGCAAACCGGCTTTCAAGGCCGCGGCCAAGCCCGGCTCTGCAGCGCGCAAGCCGCGTTGATTGATCCTTGCCATAAAAAAAGCCCGGTTATCCGGGCTTTTTTGTGGCTTACAGGGCGAATGCAGTCATTGCGTGATCAATTCTCCGCACCACTGGGGCAGCTCGCCACCGGAGTTGGGCAGAAAGTATTCGGGCACCAGAGGGGTGGGGCGGGCAATGGCATAGCCTTGACCATAGTCCACCCCCATGGCCTGAAGGGCTCGCGCAATCTCGCGGCTTTCCACGAATTCGGCCACGGTCTTCTTGCCCAGAATATGGCCTATGCGATTGATCATCTCCACCATGGCGTGGTTGCTGGGCTCTTGCAGCATGTCGCGCACAAAGCCGCCGTCGATCTTCACATAGTCCACCGGCAGCTGCTTGAGGTAGGTCAGCGAGGACATGCCCACGCCGAAATCATCGAGCGCAAACCGGCAGCCCAGGGCACGCAGTGCCTGTATCAGTCGGGTGGCATTGCTCAGGTTGGCAATGGCGCTGGTTTCGGTGATTTCAAAGCACAGCAGATGCGGCGCAATACCGTGCAGCACGATCTGCTTTTTGACAAAGTGCAGCAGCTCCTCGTCATCCAGGCTGGCCCCGGAGAGATTGATGGCACAGGTATCCACGGGGCGAGAGCCCGCCGGACGCCGGGCCAGGCTTTGAAGGGCCTGGCTGATGACCCAGCGGTCCAGTGTGGGCATCATGCCGTAACGCTCGGCAGCCGGTATGAAGGCGCCGGGGGCTATGATCTGGCCTTGCTCATCCTTGAGGCGCAGCAGTACCTCGAAGTGCATGCCCCGTTCGTCGGGATTCTGCAGCGGGGCAATGGTTTGCGCATACAGGCAAAACCGATCCGAATCCAGGGCCGAGCGCACGCGCATCACCCATTCCATCTCGCTGACATAACGGTTGTAGGAACCGTCGTTGTGGGTATAGACAAAGACTTTGTTGCGCCCTTTGTCCTTGGCCTGGTAGCAGGCCATATCGGCCAGACGCAGCAAATCGGCCGCACTGCTGGCATCGCCTGGAATGTGCACCAGGCCCATGCTGAAGCCCGTGCGCAGGGTTTTGTTGCCCCATTGCACTTGCAAGGTCTCGGCGGCGGCGCGCAATTTTTCAGCAATCGCCATTGCGGCCTGAGGCGGGCAGTTTTCCAGCAGAATGCCGAATTCATCCCCGCCCATGCGAGCCAGCGAGTCTGATTCGCGCAGATTGCCCAGCAGCATGCGGGAAACCTCACACAAAACCTCGTCGCCAGCGTGATGGGAGCTGGTCTCGTTGATGAGCTTGAACTGGTCCAGATCGATATACAGCAGAGAGCAGGGCTTGATCTGATGGCGGCCCTGGTTGAGCAGATGCTGCAGCCGGCGCTCGAACTCGCCACGATTTTCCAGTCCTGTCAGCGTGTCATGGCTGGAGTTCCAGGAAAGCTGGTCCATGAACTGCTGCTCTCGCGAGACATCGCGCAGCACAATCACCGTGCCCGTCACCAGGCCGTCGCTCTTGATACTTGAGCCCACGACCTTGACCGGCAGAGTGCCGTGATTGTTGCGGCGCAGCCAGTGGGTCTGCTCGTCGCGGCGCGTGACATCCCCGCTCAGCAGCTGTTTCAACAGCACTTCGCTGCTGTAACTGGAGTCCAGGGAGTAAAACTGCAGCACATGCTTGAGCGAGCGGCCAATCGGGCTTTGCTGGCCTGCGCCCAACAAACCGAGGCCAACCGGATTGATATAGGTGAGCATTCCATGAGCGTCGGTGGTGATCACGGCATCGCCCAGAGCCGCAAGCGTGACTTGCGCACGCTCTTTTTCGGCATCCAGCACCGACTGGGTTTGCTGTCGCTGGCGCAATGCGCGCAGCGTGCTCAGGCTCCAGACCGCGACCAGCACCAGGGCCAGCGTACAGTTGATGCCCAAAAGAATGTAGACGATGCGGCGTGAACTTTGACCCAGTGAATCGGTAAAGGCCTTGGCTGCAGGCGATGCGCCGCTGTTGATCAGACCGATCTCTCGCTTCCAGGTCCTGATGGTCTCTTTGGTTGGCGGCTTGCTCTCGTTGTAGCCTTGCTCGACTTCTGCCGCCAGCAGCCCCAGTTGAGCCAGGTACTCATCACCCTGTTTCCAGTAGTAAACGGGCTCCTGTATCAATTTGAAATGGCGAAAATTGCGCAGCAGCCAGATCAGCGAATTGATGTCGTCGGGGTGATTGGCTCCTTGCAGCAGGCCTTTGCGTGCTGCAGCCAGATCTGGCGGGCTCTTCTCCAGTGCTTCGCGGGCATCGGAATCTCCGCGCGGTACCAGCATGGCGCTGTGGTATCTGTCCAGATGCTCGCGGTTGCCGGCTTCGGCATAGCGTGTCAAATAGTAGATGGCATCTTTTTGAGATTTCGACCAGAAGCTTTCGCCTGCAACAATGCCACGTACGGCAGACAGCAGGTAAATGCTGGTGCCGGCCGTGATCACCAGGATGGCCGTCAATAGTGCGAACGGCCAAACCCTTTGCCAGAATGCCAATCTGCTACCCCTAGGTTGAGTGCTCTGTTGCATATTGAGTAGCGCTGATGGGTGTGGTGTAAGCGATGCGCGAAAACAGGTTGAAATACCTCAATTCGAGCCATTAAAGTTCAGGCAACTCAAGCCGGCATCTGCAGTTCAATCTCAAAATTTGCGCATTCATCCGGGCCTTCTGTGAATAAACCCCCGTCTCTCACTTCTAAGTGTTTTAAATTGTTTAATTTGTATATGTATGCATTATCTCGCGAGCGATGTGCAATCAATGATTCAAAGCGGCAGCGCATGGCCCAATGCCGTATTTCTTCCTATTGCCCTATGTCAATGTGGCACACACTGCCTTGCCCTTCCGGCCTTTTGATCAGTGCGAAAAATCCACTAATGCGATAGCAAGCGATATCCTTATTTTGCGGTAGTTGGGTAACAAAGTGTTTGTAGGACGAGGTCGGCAAATGCCTGGGCGATATGGCTCACGCGGGATTGCCATGCTTTTAGGTACTTATCCGGTATCCAAGCCCTCGTGTGAGACTGCCTGTTTTACTGGCATTTGAAAGACAGCTGGTCCGGTTGCGCTGAGGCAGTCGGAGCTGCCGCCTGCTTTAGGCCGTAGCCTGAAATGCCTGCATGCCCTGCATGCAGTACTGAAGAAAACGATTGGCCGCTGGCGATAGATGCCGGCCGGTGCGCGTGATCAGCTGCATTTCTGCATTCTGGAAGGTGGGGCTATTGACGGGAATGGCGCACACGCGGCCCTGGGTCAGTTCGGTGGTGATGGAGCAGGGCGGCAGCAAGGTCACGCCCTGGCCGGTGGTCACAAAGCTGATCAGCACGCTGATCAGATTGCTGGTGAGAGCGGGGCTGAGGCGAATCCTGTCGGTCTGCTCGGCGTATTCCACCAGTTGCCGTATGCCGTAAACACCTTGCAGCAAGGCGATAGGCCATTGCGTCAGTTCCTGCAGCGAGGTGCTTTGCGCCTTGCTCAGGGCATGATGAGGGTTGACGATGGCATGCATGGGCTGGCGCGCCGAGCCGCGGGCGGTGATATGGCTGTCGGCAGGGGGGTAGTAGACCAGACCGACTTCGGCCTCATCCTCGCGCACGCGGCGCATGATTTCGTTGGTGCCGTAAATCTCCAGCGAGATGGACACGCCGGGATACTGCTGGCGAAACTGACGAATCGGCCCGTCAATCAGCTCCTGGGCAAAGCCTTCGCCGCTGACCACCTGCACGGAGCCGCTATGCAGGCCGCGCAGCGCATCCATCTTGGCCAACATGTCGTGGCGATGGGCCATATGCTGGCGGTAGTAATCCAGGATCAGCTGTCCAGCCTGCGTAGGCACGACTCCGCTGCGGTGGCGCTCCAGCAGGGCCACGCCCAGGGCGTCTTCCAGCAGACTGATCTGTCGGCTGACGGCCGAGGGAACAATGCCAAGCTTTTCTGCCGCTGCACGCACCGAGCCGCAGGTGGCGGCCTCATATAGATAGTGCGCACGAGAGTCTTGATAGGCAGGCATGAAGCGGAGCTTGAGTGATTCGGGATTCTGCTAGTGTCCACTTTTTTAGAACAGAAAATACAAAGTCATGAAATATATGCATTGATATATTCACCGCCAGTACAGGGTAGAGGCTTTGCGGCTCTGCCTTTGAATCATAGCAAGTGCTCGCTGTATGCATATACAGTGACTAAAAAGGAAATCGATGAGTACCGAGATGCAGCGAGCCAAGACGGCGTTGAACCTGGGCAGTGTGGTGCAGATATTTGCGCTGGCGCTGGTGATAGCAGCCCTGTCCGAATGGCTGGGGCCTTTGCCGATTGAGCTGGGCGTGGGCCGGGTGGTGCTGCTGCCCATGATCTGGGCGCTGCTGATTGGTCTGGTGCTGGGCTTGCTGAACAAACGTCTGCCTTCGCCGCTGAAGATCAGCCTGTACAGCCAGCATCTGGCGGCGGCCATCCTGTCTTCGGCGCTGTTTCTGTTCATTGCCAAGCTCGGTCTGCTGGTGGGCGGTTCGCTGCCGCAACTGGCTCAGGTGGGCTGGGGTCTGGTACTGCAGGAGCTGGGTAATCTGGTGGGCTGCATCATGCTGGGCATGCCGGTGGCGCTGTTGCTGGGGATCAAGCGCGAAGCGATTGGCGCTACCTTTTCCATCGGTCGTGAGCCCGGCCTGGCCATTGTGGGCGAGCGCTTCGGCATGGATTCGCCCGAAGGGCGCGGCGTGCTGGCCGAATACATCACCGGCACCTTGATCGGTGCGATCTTCATCTCTGTGCTGGCTGGCTTTGTGTCCAGCCTGAACATTTTTCACCCGCTGGCGCTGGGCATGGGTGCCGGCGTGGGTTCGGGCAGCATGACGGCTGCCGCCGTGGGCGCGATTGCGGCCCAGCATCCGGAGATGGCTGACCAGATCGCCACCTTTGCGGCTGCGGCCAATCTGATTGCGACCACGGTGGGCACTTATCTGACGCTGTTCATCTCCTTGCCGCTGGCGGTGCGCGCCTACCGCTTTCTGGAACCCATCCTGGGCCGCAACCGCAAGGCGGTGGCAGTGGAGCAAAGCGTCACGGCCGAGCCACAGGAAACCGTGCACGCACCCGTGCTGGGCCTGGGCATGCGCCTGGCCTCGTGGCTGCTGGTGGGCGCCATGGTGCTGATTGGCAACCGTATCGGTTACGGCGTTCCCATGCTGGATGCACTGCCGGGTGTGCTGATCATCATCTTGGCCGTGCTGGTTGGCGATCTGATCTATGTGGGCACCCGCCGCAAGCTGCCCGCGGTGTGCTGGATCTCCTTCATCGCCATGGCCATGACCTTCCCCCACACGCCTTATGCCGCCGAAGTGGCGGCGCTGACCGGCAAGGTGAGCTTTCTGGCCATGATCACGCCCATGCTGACCTTTGCAGGCCTGTCGCTGGCCAAGGACATCCCGGCCTTCCGCCGTCTGGGCTGGCGCATTGTGGTGGTTTCGTTGTTGGCCAATGCGGGCGTGTTTCTCGCCGCGACGGTGATTGCACAGTCTTTTGTGCACACCATGTGAACTGATTGAATCGAGGAGCATGCAATGAGCAGCATTCATTCACCCAAGAATTCATCCAACATCTGGCCTGAGCTGGCAGAGTTGCAATCTTGGCGCCACGATTTTCACCGCCACCCCGAAACCGCGTTCAAGGAACACCGCACCAGCGCCCGCGTGGCCGAGCTGCTGAGCAGCTGGGGACTTGAGGTGCACACCGGCTTGGCCGGCACCGGTGTGGTGGCCGTGCTCCAGGGCGCACTGGGCGAAGGCCCCAGCATCGGTCTGCGTGCCGATATGGACGCGCTGCACGTGCATGAGCTCAACCAGTGCGAGCATGCATCCCAGCACCAGGGCCGCATGCATGCCTGCGGGCATGACGGCCACACCAGCATGCTGCTGGGTGCGGCCAAGGTGCTGGCAGCCCAGCCGGACTTTGCCGGCACCGTGAACTTCATCTTCCAGCCCGCCGAGGAAAACGAAGGCGGCGCGCGCGAGATGATTGCGGAAGGCCTGTTCGAGCGCTTTCCCATGCAGGCCGTCTACAGCATGCACAACTGGCCGGGCCTGCCGGTGGGGACGGCGGCCGTGCACTCCACGGCGGTGATGGCGGCGTTTGATATTTTCGATCTGACGCTGACCGGCAAGGGCTGCCATGCGGCCATGCCTCATCTGGGCAAGGACGCCTTGCTGGCGGCCTGCCAGCTGGTGAGTCAGCTGCCGGCGCTGATTGCGCGGGAGCAGGAGGTGCACAAGCCTGCCGTGCTGAGTGTGACCAGTTTCAACGCCGGTGACACCTATAACGTGATGCCCGAAGTCATCAAGCTGCGCGGCACGGTGCGCTGCTTTGACATGGCGCAGCGTGCTCGCATCGAGCAGCGCTTTCGCGATGCGATTGCCGCCACCTGCGCGCTGCACGGTCTGCAGGCCGATCTGGACTACCGCGTGAGCTACCCGGCCACTATCAACAACCCCATCCACGCCGAAATCTGTGCCGAGGTGCTGACCGAGGTGCTGGGCCAGGGCCATGTGCGCCGCGACATGCAGCCCAGCATGGCCTCTGAAGACTTTGCCTTCATGGCCCAGGCCTGCCCCGGTGTCTATATCTGGATGGGTAACGGCGAAAACAGCGCCTCGCTGCACAACCCACATTACGACTTCAACGACGCGGTCCTGCCTCTGGGTGCGCGCTATTGGGTGGAATTGGTCAGCGCCTTGTTGCGCGAGGGCAAGCTGCCCAAAGCCTGAAGATGGATTTTCGAATTGCTACAGATGTAGCGTGACAAAAGCCTACGTCAGGCGCAAGTGATGGCTTGGCGGCAGCTTGGGGCTCTGGCTGCCGCTCCCCAAGCGGCTGTTGTGTCATCTGCTGTACGCCTAGGTTCAAGGTTTTGTCGATAGTCAGCAGTAACTCTTTATTTGATAGCTGCTGGCGATTGCCTTCAATGTGCTTGAAGGCTTTTCCTATATAAATGTTACCGAACCTGAGTCTTGGCTGTTCGCCGCTGCGATGACAGCAAATTGACAACAAGAAAAGGCCAGGGTCAAAGCCCAAATCGCTGAGCACATGGTTCTATGATGTGTTTAGCGCTCCGAATTTCGGAGCGTGCGTGGTGGCCGTCTTGAAAGCGCAGCCAACACAGTGAGGCCGATTCATGGCTTGGGTTGGGTTGTCGCTGGCTGGCAGACGCCAGGCGTCTATGACACCAGTCCTGTGTTGCTTGCTTTGAACGGACAGGCTACCTTCTGCAGGTGTTGCTTTCCAGGCCTTGGGCCTTTCACGCGGCGTTCGCCGCATTCACGTATCGCAACGCTGCCTGCCAAATCCCGGCCGCACGGCGTGTATCGCCGTGCCGGCCTTGATACAGGAAGGCGCTTTATGCACTCTGCCGACTTATGGGCAAAACTGGCACCGGGTCACTTTCCTGCGCTGCTCAGTTGGTGCGTGCTGGTGGGCGCTGCGGCGCTATTGGGTCATATGGTGCACCGCGTGTCCGGTTTTCCGCGCATGCTGGGCTATACCGCTGTGGGGCTGGTGGCCGGCTGGCTGGGCTTTGGTGATCTGCCCTGGCCGCTCAGAGGCAATACGGCGCTGCTGCTGGAAATCGCCGTAGGCACCAGCGTGCTGGTGGCAGCATCGCAAATTTCGCTGCGCTGGTTGTTCAAGCAACCCTGGCTGCTGCTGCAAAGCCTGGGCGAGTCTCTGATCACTCTGGGTTTGACGGCCGGCCTGCTGGTGGCCCTGGGCTGGGGCTGGCCGGTGGCGCTGGCCGTGGGCGTGATTGCCATGGCGGCATCGCCCGCCGTGTTGCTGCGCATTGCCGAAGATCTGCGTGCCAGCGGCGCGGTGACGGACCGCAGTGTGCTGCTGGCGACGGTGAGCAGCTGGCTGGCGCTGCTGGCCGGCTTGGTGCTGACGGCATCCTGGGTGCCGGTGAGTGACATTTTGGGCCCGACCACGGGCACCGAGCCCGCGCAGTTGACGCAGATGCGTTTTTCCGCCTCCGGTCTGCTGGCCGGTCTGTATAACGTGGCGCTTTCACTGCTGTGGGCGGCTTTGTTGGCGGCGGCTCTATGGCCGGTGCTGCGCTGGAAATCCTCGCGCAGCGACACCACGGCGCTGTATCTGCTGGCCGCTCTGGCTGCGACCTGCCTGATGGCCGAGCACTGGGGCGGTTCCGCTGTTTTCGCCTTTATGGTGGCCGGCTTGCTGCTGCGCAATTTGAGTGCCAAGCCGCTGCTCTGGCCCCAGGCTTTTCAGGCGGCGAATGCCATGCTCAATCTGGTGATGTTTGTGCTGGTGGCCAGCATGGCGGCGCAGGTGCAGCTCAATGGAGCCATGTTCTTTGTGGTGCTTTGTGTGGTTCTGGCGCGCATGACGGGCAAGCTGGGTTCCATCTTGCTGCTGGGCCACGGCACGGGCCTGGGCTGGCGGCGCCAATGGCCCGTGGCCTGCGCTCAGCTTCCGTTGTCCGGTCTGGCCCTGGTACTGGCTTCGTCCATTGCCTGGCAGTGGATGCCGCTGAACCCGGGCGTGGCACAGCAGGTCTCGGCCATTGCCTTGCCGCTGATCGTGATCTGCGAGTTGCTGGGCGTGTTGGCAGCATCGGCGGCGCTGTGGCGCTCGGGTGAGGCGCACCGCGGCATAGGCCGCACGGCGCTGTTGAGAGGGGAAAAACGCCATGACACATGAAACCACCGAGATTCAGAGTCCCAGCGCCGGTTCCGGCTTGGGCGAGTTTGCATCGTCCCAGGCATTGACGCTGGGGGTGGAGCTGGAGCTGCAGCTGCTCAATACCCACCACTACGACCTGACGCCTTATGCGCCGGACATGTTGGCCCTGCTGAAGAACACGCCGGTGCCGGGCTCCATCGTGCCCGAGGTGACGGCCAGCATGATTGAGATATCGACGGGCATCTGCACCGACGCACAGGACGCTTACCAGCAACTGGCCGTCACGCGCGATGCACTGGTCAAGGCGGCAGATCGCCTCAATATCGCCATTGCCGGCGGCGGTACCCATCCGTTTCAGCAATGGCACCAGCAGCGCATTTACGACAAGCCCCGCTTCAAAGAAGTGACGGCGCTGTACGGCTATTTGACCAAGCAGTTCACCATCTTCGGCCAGCATGTGCATGTGGGCTGCCCCGATGCCGATGCCGCGCTGATGATGCTGCACCGCCTGTCGCGCTATATCCCGCATTTCATTGCGCTGTCGGCTTCCAGCCCCTTTGTCCAGGGCCAGGACACGGCCTTCGACTCGGCCCGGCTCAACTCGGTCTTCGCTTTTCCGCTCTCGGGCCGGGCACCGTTTGCCCTGCACTGGGAGGATTTCGAGCGCTACTTCGACAAGATGGCGGCCACGGGCGTAATACAAAGCATGAAGGACTTTTACTGGGACATCCGGCCCAAGCCCGAGTTTGGCACGGTGGAAGTGCGGGTGTTCGACACGCCGCTGTCTATCGAGCGCGCCGCCCAGCTGGCCGCCTATGTCCAGGCCCTGGGTGCCTGGTTTTTGAGCGAGAACCCGTTCGAGCCCAGCGAGGATGACTATCTGGTCTATACCTACAACCGCTTTCAGGCCTGTCGCTTCGGGCTGGAAGGCAGCTATGTCGATCCGGTGAGCAGCGAACAATCGGTGCTGCGCGAACATATTGCGCTCACGCTGGAGCGCATCACGCCTTACGTCACGGCGCAGAGCAGGCCGGCCCTGCAGCAGTTGCGCAACAGTCTGAATCTGGGCGGCAACGACGCCAGCTGGCTGCGCGCATGTTATGCCGACGCTCAGCAACTGCCCGAGGTGGTGCGCCAAGCTGCACTGCGCTTCAGAGGGGCGCAGCCTTAAGCGGACAAAGACTGTTGTTTCAATGAAAAGAGCTGCCAGCCCTTGTCGATAAAGCGCTGGCAGCTCTTGTTTTTGAAGGCTTGCGCTTCAGGCTTCGATTACCTTGATGGCATAGCCTTGGCCCGAGGCAATCACTTGCAGCAGGCGGTCGATATTGGGGTGAGCGCCGGGTCGGGCCTTGGCGTCGTCCGTGTGCTCGGCAAAGAGTTGCAGACCTTCTTCGGCGGCGGCGACATTGATGCTGCCGTGCTTGACAGCCAGTGCGTTGTACACGGTGACGGAGCCGGCTTTGCCTGGTGCATTGGGAATGCTGGCGGCCAGGCCGCCGTCAGCGGCGATCAGCTGCAGCTCGGCAATGTGCTCGATGGAGGGGAGTTGCTTGAGGTTGTCGGCAAAGGCCATGGTGAACAAGTGCGCTATGGTTGAGAAAGTAGGCATTGTGCGGGATGAGCACAGAGCTTTCAGCAAAAGACTTGGCTTGCGCGGTTGCTAGCCATTGGTGGTTGGTTTGCTATTAAATAAATAACTACTACTCCTTTATATTCAAAGGGTAGAAGCTGATTTCACATGAATTTTTGCGGGCTCATTCAATCTCTTGCGGCAGTTCGGCGGTGAGCAGCTGCAGAGATTTTTCCAGCGCCTGGTGACGCTCGGCCAGTTCGGGCAAGCCGGCAATTTCCTGCAACTCTCTGGCAATAGCCTGGTGGGCCTGGGCTGCCAGGACTTTCCAGTCTGCCGTGGACAGTAGTTGCTTGGCGGCAAGCAGCAAATCCGGTCTTGCATGCTTATCCGCCAGGGACAGTTTTTTGACCACGTTGAGTGCAAACGGCGGGCACAGCAGGATCTGCAGGGCGATGGAGCGGGCTTCTTTGGCATGGCCATGCCGACCATGGCGCCAGGCCAGGGCCGACAGCCACAGGGTGGTGAGGTAAATCAGCCCCAGCGCAATCAATTGCAGCTGTTGGGAATGCAGCACCAGCAGCGCGGCAGGCAAGAGAACAAACAGCCAGGCGGCCAGCAGATAGATAGGCAGGGCAAAGCCTTTGACGCGTTGCGCATCTGCGGCAAGGCGCTGGGTCGTGCTGAGATCTCCTGCAAGGGCGATGTGCGTGGCATCCCAGTTCAGGCGGTAAAGCGGTTGGTGCGGCAAAAAAATTGGCGGCCACAACAGCCAGGCGCGGCGCAGTTCAAAACCGCTCATGGCCAGGCGGCCGTGCCAGCGCCTGGCGCCGGCGCGCAGCAGGCCTTGATGGGGTTGCAGGGCCAGAGCAGCGTCGTAGCCGTAGAAAAGGCAGATGGCCAGCACAATCTGCACTTCGATGCTGACGGTGAAATACAAGAGCGGTCGCGCTTTCCTTGAGGTGGGCTTTGCAATGACAAACCCCGCGATCTTAGCGATACGCGGGGCTGGCTTGAGGCGCTGAGCGCCGTCTAGGGCTGCATCAGCTGGCCTTTTTGCGCCCGAAGAGCTTGCCCAGACCGGCAAACAAGGCCACGGCCGCGGCGGCGATGAACTTCCAGCCGGCAGCCAGGAAACCGCCAATCACGCCCCACAGGCCTTTCTTGGTCGCCACGGCAGCCGCGCCGCCCAGCACCAGCGCGCCCAGGCCGATGGCGGCCACCTTGTCGCCGTTCTTGAATTCGGAGTAGTTCTGGCCGCTGTGATAGTTGAAGCCGGTCAGCAATTTCTTGAACTCTTCGGTATTGCTGGCCAGGGCCTCGGTGTCGGAGACCAGGATGGCGCTCATCACACCGCTGCGCCCCAGAATGCGCGCGGTGTAGTTCACATTGCGCTGGCCTGACTCATCGCGCAGGCGCAGACCCCATTCCAGGCGACGCGTGCCCGTGTCGTAGTGGGGCGCGACCTGCCAGCCTTCGGTATAGAGCGCTTCAAGTCCCAATTTTTTGCGCTCCTTGTTGCCGGCTTCGTCGCCCGATTGCATGGATTTAAGCAGCTCGGCGGCGTCGATCTTCTCGTCATCCTTGACATAGCCGGTGTCGTCGAACGAGAACACGGCAAACCAGTCCAGTGATTGGGGGGCGATCAGAAAGTGCTCGCTGCTGGGCGGGTTACCAAAGATCTGCAGCAGCTTGGAAGTATCTTGCTGGCCCAAAAAGCCATAGCCTTCGGGAATTTTGATGCTGGCCTTGCCGGCAATCTCACCCTGGCCGCTGCTGACCCAGGCCAGCTGCTTTATCTGTTCGGGCACGCGGCCCGGTTCTTCTGTCTTGGCCCACAGTCCCAGGGACAGTGACAGACCTAAGACAGCGGTGGCGATGGACTTGAACATGCGAATGACCTCCTTGTTATGAATCTATTGGGTACGGCTTTTGTCGCTTCACTTTTTGCGGCTGGATGCGCGGGCATCAAGGCGTGACGCAGGCGATGAAGGCGCGCCGATTATTGGCGGGCCTGCCGCCGCTTGGCAATGCGCATGCACAAGGTTTGCAATTGGCTGCCGTCCAGAAAGCAGGGCCGAGTTTCACACTGGTTGTTGACATATCATCTATCAAAAGTAAAACGGGAGACGCTTTGGCTGAAACGCTGATAGATAACGGGCTGCAGACCCGTCAGGGCGGGGGAATCCATCCCTCATGGATAGTCATGGCCGCGGGCGTGAGCGGCGCTTTGCACGTGGGCAAGCTGCCGCCGGCCGTGCCGGTGTTGCAGCAGGAGCTGGGCATCACTCTGGTGCAGGCCGGCTTTCTGCTTTCCACCGTGCAGGTGGCTGGCATGGTGCTGGGCCTGGTCGTAGGCCTGGGCGCGGACAAATGGGGGCTGCGCCGCAGCCTGCTGACGGGCTTGCTGTTGATGGCTCTGGCCAGTGCCCTGGGCGCCTGCGCTCGCAGCGTGGACTGGCTGCTGGGGCTGCGGGCCATGGAGGGCCTGGGCTTTTTGCTGATTGCCATGCCGGGGCCGGCGCTGATTCGCCGCAGCTGCGCACCCCATGAGCTGGGAACGCGCATGGGCTGGTGGGGTGCTTATATGCCCCTGGGCAGCGCCCTGGGTTTGCTGCTGGGCCCCTGGGTGCTCAAGTTCAGCTCCTGGCAGCTGTGGTGGTTGCTGCTGGGCGCGGTCTCGTTGCTGGCGGCCTGGGTGGTATGGCGCAAAGTGCCCGCCGATCCACTGCCTGCAGGCGTGCATATGAATGCTCAGGCCCGGACCCTCACCGATGCAGGCTGGCGTCCGCGCTTGGCGCTGACGCTGCGCACGCCGGCGCCCTGGCTGGTGGCGCTGAGCTTTATGCTGTATTCGGGGCAATGGATGGGCATTGTTGGCTTCTTGCCCACGATTTATGGCCAGGCGGGGCTGAGCGCCGAGATGGCCGGCATGCTGACGGCCCTGGTGGCGGCAGCCAACACGATTGGCAATGTGGCGTCTGGCAGATTGCAGCTACAGGGCTGGAGCGCCGGGCGCTGTCTGCAAACCGGCTTTGTGCTGATGGGCTTGTGCGCCGTAGCCGCCTATGCGCAAGTGGACGGCCAGCCGCTGGCGCCGCTATGGCTGCGCTTTGTGGCTGTGTTCCTGTTCTCGGCCGCTGGCGGGCTGATTCCGGCCACCTTGTTCACCTCGGCCATGCGGCTGGCGCCCAGTCAGAACACGGTCTCCACCAGCGTGGGCTTTATGCAGCAATGGTCCTGCCTGGGCCAGTTCGCAGGTCCGCCCCTGGTGGCTGCCGTGGCAACGGCCATGGGCGGCTGGCAATGGACCTGGGTGATCACCGGCGTGTTCTGCGCGGCCGGCTGGGGCCTGGCGGCGTTGATCCAGCGCCAATGGGCGGCTCTTGCGTCTGGAGCTTCTGCTCATTGAATTCATAGCTGTCAGTGCAGGTGAGCAAAGGGTTTTCGCCGGTTTTCATGGTTTTGTTGCGCTGATTCAAGCTGAATCAGCACGCTTGCGGTTAGGCTTGGCCTATAGCCATCAGGAGTCCAATACTCATGAAAAAACGCCAGTTTCTGACCACGGCGGCATCGGGCACGGCCTGGGCTGCTGTTGCAAGCTCCGCTTTGCTGAGCGCCTGCACCACGGCAGCGGTGGGCGAGTCCCAAACTCAAAGCCAGGCGCAGGCGCCTGCTCAGGGGGCAACCCGGCCTGGCCAGGCCGAACAAATCTATTTTGGCGGCCCGATTCTCACCATGAACGACGCCCAGCGGCAGGTGCAAGCGCTGGCCGTGGCGGGCGGGCTGATTCTGGCGGTGGGCACGCGCGATGAAATCTTTGCCTTGCGCGGTACCGAGACGCGCATGGTGGATTTGCAGGGCCATACGCTGATCCCCGGCTTTGTGGACCCGCACAGTCATCTGGGCGGCGTGGGCCTGCAGGCCATCTCCGCCAATCTGCTGCCCCCGCCGGACGGCCGCAATGCCTCGATTGCCCAGTTGCAACAGACCTTGCGCGAGTATCTGAAGACCTCGCCTGAGGTGAAATCTCTGGGCATGGCCTTTGGCTTTGGCTATGACGACTCCCAGCTCAAGGAGCAGCGCCATCCCACGCGGGCGGATCTGGATGCGGTCTCCAAAACCGTGCCGATTGTGGCGATTCACCAGTCCGGCCACTTTGGCGCACTCAATTCCGCAGCTCTGGCCAAGGCCGGCATCGGCGCGGCAACGCCAAATCCCGAAGGCGGCGTGATTCGCCGCAAAAAAGGTAGCAACCAGCCCGATGGCGTGCTGGAGGAAAACGCGTTTTTCCACAGTCTGGCCAAGATCATGCCCAGGCTGACGCAGGAGCAATCGATTCAGTGGCTGGAAAAAGCCCAGCAGCTGTATCTGCAGTTTGGCTACACCACGGTGCAGGACGGCCGGGCCGACCCCGGAGCCGTGGCCACGGCGATTGCGGCTGCCGAAGCCGGGCGGCTGCTGGTGGATGTGGTGTCCTACCCCGACATCTTGCAGATGGGCGAAGGCGCTTTCATGCGCGGGCCGTATTACGGGCGAAGCTACAAGCATAATTTGCGCATAGGCGGGGTCAAGCTCACGCTGGACGGCTCGCCCCAGGGCAAGACAGCCTGGCTGACCCAACCCTACCTTGTGCCGCCCCACGGGCAAAAGCCAGGCTACAGAGGCTATGGCGCGCTCAGCGATGCCCAGGCCAATGCCCAGGTGGCCAAGGCCATCAGCAACGGCTGGCAGATTCTGGTGCACGCCAATGGCGATGCGGCTATTGACCAGTTCATCCGGGCGGTGCGCGCCAGCGGCCCGGTGGATAAAGCCCGCGCCGTGCGGCCGGTGCTGATTCACGGCCAGACGCTGCGGCGCGACCAGATTCCTCAGCTCAAGGAGCTGGGCATTGTTCCTTCGCTGTTCCCCATGCACACGTTCTACTGGGGCGACTGGCATCGCGACTCGGTGCTGGGCAACGAGAGAGCACAAAACATCTCGCCCACAGGCTGGGTGCTGCAGCAAGGCATGCGTTTTACCTCCCACCACGACGCACCCGTGGCCTTGCCCTCGTCCCTGCGGGTGCTGGACGCGACGGTGCATCGCACCACCCGCAGCGGCAAGCTGCTGGGAGCCGAGCACCGTGTCTCGCCCTGGGTGGCGCTGCAGGCCCAAACCATTTGGTCGGCCTGGCAGTACTTTGAGGAAGAGCGCAAAGGCAGTCTGGAAGCCGGCAAGCTGGCCGATCTGGTGATTCTTTCGGACAACCCGCTGACCGTGGAGCGCCACCAACTGGCCCATCTCAAGGTGCTGGAGACCATCAAGCAAGGGCGCAGCCTGTATCGGGCGCCTTGAAATTCCGGCTGCTTATGAATGGATAGCGTTCTGCGCTTGTCAGCTATGGGCTAAAGCCCTGTTTTACTTAAAATCAACTAGCACCCGGCCCGGCCATGGTCCGGGCGTTTCAGCTGTCCAGCAGCTGCACAATGCGCTGCCATTCAGCTTCGCTGACCGGCGTGATCGACAGACGGTTGCCTTTTTGCAGCACCCGCATCTGGGCCAGATCGGGTTGTTCGCGCAGCTCGGCAATCCGCAGCGGGCGGGTCTTGCGTTCGGCCTGCACGTCCAGCGTCAGCCAGCGCGGTTTGTCTGGAGAGGATTTGGGGTCGTAGTAAGGATCGGCCGGGTCGAACTGCGAGGGATCGACACGCAGATTGCCGGCAATGCGTGCCAGGCCGTAGATACCAGGTTCGGCGCAGCTTGAATGCCAGTACAGCACGCCGTCGCCCACTTGCATCTCGTCGCGCATGAAGTTGCGCGCCTGGTAATTGCGCACGCCGTTCCAGGCAATGGTCTGCCCGGGCGCGGCCAGGGCATGGTCAATCGAGTATTCGTCGGGCTCGTTTTTCATCAGCCAGTAACGGCGCCCGGACGCGGAAGTTGTTGAGCTTGCGTTCATGGTGAGTTCATTGACCTTTGCCATCGCCTTGGCGGTTGCGGCCCCAGGGGCCTCGATCGGCCTGACTCCAGCTGCGTGCGCTGGCGCTGCTTTGCTCTACTGTATGGGCCGTGCGACGCAAGCGGCCGGGCAGGTCAAGATTGGCGTGTTCGACCACGCGCAGGCAATCCTGGATATGGCGCTCGCCCAGATAGCGCAGCGTGGCATAGCCCAAGGCCGCTGCTGCCACGGTTCCGGCCAGGGGCACGTATTTGGCGGCCTGTTTGGTGGTCATGCGCATGCCGGCGGCGCGTGCCAGGCGCATCACCACATCGCGGGTAATGAACTTGCCAATCACCACCGAGCCCACCATGGCCACGGCTTTCTGTACCTGTTCACGTTTGGTGGGGCTCAGTTGATCCAGTTGCTCGGGCGTGAGGCCGAACTCCTCGTTGATGCGCGGCAACAGCTGGGAGAGCAGGGCGGCATCCACGGCCCAGTCCAGTCCCGGAATCGGAATGGTGCTGACGGCAGCGCCAAACAAGGCGCGTTTTTTGAGTAGGGCACGCGCGCGTGCCGCGGCCTGGGCCACATCGTCTCGGCTGGCGAAGGCCGAAGATGCGGGAGATGGCTGAGCGGCTTGGGGAGATGCCTGGGAAGAGGCTTGAGGTTTTTGGGTCCACATGAATCAATCCTTTGGATGCCAGGCGTCAAAAGCAAAAGCCGCCAAGGCACAAGAGCCAGCTCCTGTACCTTGCGGCCTGAAATGCGGCAGTCAAGACTATACGGTCATTGCTGCGCAATCAACTTATGCGATCAACTGGCCTTGCTTCTGACAACGGCGTAGACGAACAGCAAGACAATGGCGCCGACGATGGAGGCAATCCAGCCTGCCGCCTGGCCCTGCTGATACCAGCCCATGGCCACGCCCACATAGCTGGCCAGAAAGGAGCCGGCTATGCCTAGCAAGATCGTCATGATCCAGCCCAGCTTGTCATCGCCGGGTTTAAAGGCGCGCGCCAGCAAACCCACGATCAAACCCACAAACAGCGTACCCAAAATTGACATAGGAAAGTTCCTCAGCATTGATTGACGATTGACTCTAGGGGGGTGTGCAACAGCCGCTTGTCGGACGCCGTCCTTTGTCTGCGCGGGTCTGAATCCGCAGGGTTAGGCCATGGTGTGCAAGTCATGCCAGCCCATGAGGCAGGCAATAAAAAACGCCTGCAGGGCAGGCGTTTTTTGGGGCGTCACAGATTCACTGAGGCAGCGCTGCGGCGGCCGTCAGAGCGGCTGCCGTGGCATCGGCGCCCTGAGCGCCTTCTACGCGGCGGGCGCCGTCAAAGCGGTGTGCCCAGTAGGAAGTCTGCATGCTTTCCACCCGTACGCTGGCGCCGGTGCGGGGAGCGTGGATGAATTTGCCTTCGCCAACATAAATGCCCACATGGCTGAAAGCACGGCGCATGGTGTTGAAAAACACCAGATCGCCGGGCTTGAGCTCGTCGCGGTCGATCTTCTGGGTGGCCTGGGCTTGCTCGGCAGCCAGACGGGGCAAAACCTTGCCCACGGTCTGCGAGTAGATGGCGCGCACAAAACCGCTGCAATCAAAGCCGGTTTCAGCGCTGTTGCCGCCAAAGCGATAAGGAACACCCAGAAAACCCATGGCCGTGACGACCAGATCGGAGGTTTTCTCGGCTACGTTCTGGCGCGCTTCGCGAACGAAGTCGGAAGTACGCTCGGCCATGGAGTGGCGCGCTTCACGCAGCTGGGTGATGAGACCGCGGTTGACCAGCAACTGGGTCATGTCGTCGTCACGCTGTTCGCTGGGTGCCGCATGTGCGGTTGTAACGCCGACAAAGAGGAGTGCAATAAGCCATCTGGACATGGGGCGTGAGGGTACCACGTTAATTTGTAGGATGGGACCTCCATTTCCATGTTCTACCCTAGGTTTTTGATCTCAAGCAGTAAATGCCTTGCGGGCATGAGCTTATTGCCTAATGTGCTCTCAAAATTGAAGCGCATTGCGGTCGGTGTTCGGTCGGTGTTTTCCCGGTTCTGTCTCTGGCGATTTCGGGCGAAGCACAAGCTGTGCTACCCCGGGTTTTTACCGGTCTGAATCGCGTAAAGCAGGGCGAGCAGCGACAATAGCGCCCTATAGCGATGGAGGGTGAAGCTTTCACCCTCCATCACAAGCAAAAGTACAAGATTTCTCAGAAAGAACTGCCATGCTGTTAGAAGCCGCCGAATCGCAACTGGTGCTGGTCGATTACCAGGACAAGCTCATGCCCGTGATCCACGAAGGCCAGGAGGCCTTGGTCAATGCCATCAAGCTGGCCAAGCTGGCCCAGATGCTGGACGTGCCGGTCTGGGGAACGGAGCAGAACCCTTCGCGCCTGGGCGCCAACCAAGCCGAGTTGAAGGCCTTGTGCGGCAAGACGCTGGAGAAGATGTATTTCAGCGCTGTGGCCGAAGGCCTGGGCGAATGGCTGCGTCCGCCAGCCAAGGCCCCGAGCGGCAATGCCCGCAGCCTGCCCAAGCACCTGCAAAAGCCCCAGCAGCAAGCGCCCGAGCGCAATATGGTGGTGATCGCCGGTTGCGAAACCCATGTCTGCCTGCTGCAGACGGCGCTGGAGCTGCTCGAGGAAGAGTTTGACGTCTGGGTGGTGACGGATGCCTGCGGCTCGCGCACCGAGCGCAATCGCGATGCAGCCTTTGACCGCCTGGCCGGTGCTGGTGCCGAACTGGTGACCACCGAGATGGTTATGTTTGAATGGCTGCGCACCTGTGAAGATCCGGCCTTCAAGGAAATGCTGGCGCTTGTGAAATAAGTGCGGGTAGCTATCGGATTGATATCAAACCGATCTCGATAAGAAAAAGATAAGAAAAGCGCCTTCGGGCGCTTTTTTCATTGCTGTCGCACTGTGGTGCAGGAAAGCCCGGATGGGCAAGTCGGCCCGGCTTGATTGAATTCAGACAAGAGCCTGTCAGTTTTTGGCAAGCGCATTATGAATAATTATGAATTCAGAAGACTCTCTGCAAAGGATGGAGAGTCAAGGAGACCGACATATGAACACCAACCAGCAGACAGACAAGCAGGCGCGCGCACGGTTTGAGGATTTCTATCAGCGCTCCATCAACGACCGCGATGCCTTCTGGGCCGAGCAGGCCGAGCTGATAGCCTGGCAGCAAAAGCCCACGCAGATCTGCGACTACAGCAACCCGCCTTTTGCCCGGTGGTTTGTGGGCGGCACCACCAATCTGTGCCACAACGCCGTGGACCGTCATCTGGCGGCGCGTGGCGATCAGAAGGCGCTGATCGCCATTTCCACCGAGACCAACACGGAAAAGACCTATACCTACCGCGAACTGCATGCCGAAGTAAACCGCATGGCGGCCGCGCTGCAGGCGCTGGGCGTGGAAACAGGCGACCGGGTGCAGATTTACATGCCCATGATTGCCGAGGCGGCCTTTGCCATGCTGGCCTGCGTGCGCCTGGGGGCGATTCATTCCGTGGTGTTTGGCGGCTTTGCCTCGGGAGCGCTGGCTTCGCGCATCGACGATGCCCAGCCCAAGGTGATTGTGAGCGCCGATGCTGGTTCGCGCGGCGGCCGTGTCGTGGCTTACAAGCCTTTGCTGGACGAGGCGCTCAAGCAATCCAGCCACCAGCCTGCGGCCGTGCTGATGGTCAATCGCGGCCTGGCCGATATGCCCATGCGCGCCGGCCGCGACCATGATTGGGCCGCCTTGCGCGCTTTGCACAGCGAGGCGGCGGTCGATTGCGTCTGGGTGGAGTCCACCCATCCCAGCTACACCCTCTACACCAGCGGCACCACGGGCAACCCCAAGGGCGTGCAGCGCGATACCGGCGGCTATACGGTGGCGCTGGCCTCCAGCATGCCCCATATTTTTGATGCCCAGGCCGGCCAGACTTTTTTCTGCACCAGCGACATAGGCTGGGTGGTGGGCCATAGCTATATCATCTACGCACCGCTGATTGCGGGCATGGCCACCGTCATGTATGAGGGCCTGCCGATCCGTCCCGATCCCGGCGTGTGGTGGAGCATTGTGGAGAAGTACCAAGTCACCCATATGTTCTCGGCACCCACGGCGATACGGGTGCTCAAAAAGCATGATGCAGACTATCTGAACCGCTACGATATCTCCAGCCTTAAAGCCTTGTGGCTGGCCGGCGAGCCGCTGGACGAGCCCACGGCCGCCTGGATCAGCGGCGCCATCAGCAAGCCCATCATTGACAACTACTGGCAGACCGAAACCGGCTGGCCCATCATGACGCTGTGCAACGGCATAGCGCCGCAGGCCACGCGCTTTGGCAGCCCGGGCAAGGCCGTGTATGGCTACAACGTCAAGCTGATCGACGACGCCACCGGCGAAGAGCTGAGCACGCCGAATCAGAAAGGCGTGCTGGCAATCGAAGGGCCGCTGCCGCCGGGCTGCATGCAGACCGTCTGGCGCGACGATGCGCGTTTTGTGAACACCTACTGGAAGAGCATCCCTGGCCGCATGGTCTACAGCACCTTCGACTGGGGCGTGCGAGACGAGGACGGCTATTACTTCATCCTGGGGCGCACCGATGACGTGATCAATGTGGCCGGCCATCGTCTGGGCACGCGCGAGATCGAGGAAAGCATTTCGGCGCATCCGCAGATTGCCGAAGTGGCCGTGGTGGGCGTGGCCGATACGCTCAAAGGGCAGACGGCCCTGGCCTTCGCCATCGTGCGCGATGCCTCAGCTGTGGCCGATGAGGCGGCTTGCAAGGCGCTGGAAGCCGATGTGATGAAGCTGGTTGATTCCCGTCTGGGGGCAGTGGCCAGACCATCGCGGGTGATTTTTGTCTCGGCCCTGCCCAAGACGCGCAGCGGCAAATTGCTGCGTCGGGCCTTGCAGGCGGTGGCCGAAGGGCGCGATCCCGGCGATTTGAGCACCATGGAAGATCCGGCTGCGCTGGCCCAAGTGCAGCAAAGGCTGTAAATACTGCCGGTAAAGCCGTAGCAGCTATAAAAAGGTGAGTGAATGCAAGGCCTGCTGCAGGATGCCGCAGGCCTTGTTGTTTGCCGCCTAAAATCGATGGCTTGGCCGGCGCCACCGCGCGCCCGGCAAACCAGAATTCAAACTTCCCGAGAAAGAGTCGCCGTGCAAGTTGCTGCTTCCATTTTCAAAGCCTATGACATCCGCGGCATCGTGCCGTCCACGCTGACCGAAGAGGTAGCACGCGGTATCGGCCGTGCTTTTGGCATGGCGGCACTGGTGGCCGGTGAAAAGACGGTGGCCGTGGGCCGCGACGGCCGTATTTCCGGCCCCGCGCTGTCTTCGGCGCTGATGCAGGGCCTGACCGATGTGGGCGTGAACGTGATCGATATCGGCATGGCGACCACGCCCATGCTGTATTTTGCGGCGGCCACGCTGTGCACCAGCGGCATTCAGGTCACCGGCAGCCACAATCCCAAGGATTACAACGGCTTCAAGATGGTGCTGGGTGGCCGCGCCATCTATGGCGACGAAATCCAGGCCTTGCGTGTGCGCATGGACACCGAGGACTGGGTCATCACCGGCACGGGCCAGATGTCCCAGGCCGATGTGCTGGCCGACTACACGGCCCGCATTCTGGGCGATGTGAAGCTGGCCCGCCCCATGAAGGTGGTGGTGGACTGTGGCAACGGCGTGGCCGGTGCCTCGGCACCCGCCATCTTCCGCCAACTGGGCTGCGAGGTGGTGGAGCTGTTTTCCGAAGTGGATGGCGATTTTCCCAATCACCACCCCGATCCCAGCAAGCCCGAGAACCTGCGCGATGTCATTCACGCCCTGCAGACTACCGATGCCGAACTGGGCCTGGCTTTTGACGGCGACGGCGACCGACTGGGTATTGTGACCAAGGACGGCCAGACCATTTACCCCGACCGCCAGATGATGCTGTTTGCCCGGGACGTGCTCTCGCGGGTGCCCGGCGGCGCCATTGTGTTTGACGTGAAGTGCACGCAGCGCCTGGCTCCCGAAATCGAAGCGGCCGGTGGCAAGGCCGTGATGTTCAAGACTGGCCACTCCCTGGTCAAGGCCCGCATGAAAGAGCTGGGCGCGCCCCTGGGTGGCGAGATGAGCGGCCATATCTTCTTCAAGGAGCGCTGGTTCGGTTTCGACGACGGCACGTATGCCGGCTGCCGTCTGCTGGAAATCGTGAGCCGCGAGGCCGACCCCAGTGCCTTGCTCAACGGTTTGCCCACCAGTCACTCGACGCCCGAGCTCAACGTGAGCTGCGCCGAAGGCGAGCCCCACCGTCTGGCAGCCGAACTTCAAGCCCTGGCTGCGACGGAGTTTGAGGCGCCGGCCCAGGTCAGCACCATTGACGGCCTGCGTGTGGACTGGCCCGATGGCTTTGGTCTGATCCGCGCCAGCAACACCACACCGGTGCTGGTCCTGCGTTTTGAAGGCCATAGCGAAGCGGCTTTGCAGCGTATTGAAGCCAAGATGCTGGCGCTGCTCAAGCGCGTCAAACCCGACGCGCAAGTGGGTAGCGCTGCGCATTGAGATGAAACACCCCCTGAGCGGCGTTGCCGCTTCCCCCTTGGAGGGGACGATGCCGTCGCCGAGGCAGTATGCGCTGCGGGGCGGCTCTTGCTTGGCATCTCTGGCTTGGGCCGTGCCAATGTGAGCCGTCAGGGGCTTTTTTCATGAATCTGCATTCCTCCCGCTCTCGAATCACTCTGGCCCGCGCCGCCTATAGCGCGCTGGCCTGGGCGGTCCAGCCTTTGCTGCGCCGCAAGCTGCGCCGTCGTGCCGTGGCCGAGCCCGGTTATGCCGAGCAGGTGCCCGAGCGTTTCGGACACTATATGCCAGAGACCTGGGGCCAGGACGGGCGCGGTCAATGGGTTTGGGTGCATGCGGTATCGTTGGGCGAGACACGGGCGGCAGCGATTTTGCTGCAGGCCCTGCGGCAGAAAATGCCAAGCATGCGCTTGCTGTTGACCCACAACACGGCCACTGGCCGAGCCGAAGGCCAAAAACTGCTGCAAGAAGGTGATGTCCAGGTCTGGGTGCCCTGGGACACGCTGGCCGCAACCCGCGCCTTCGTCGCGCAGTTTCGCCCGGCCGTGGGCGTGCTGATGGAAACCGAAATCTGGCCCAATCTGATTGCCAGCTGTGCCGAGGCCTCTGTGCCGCTGGCGCTGGCCAATGCACGGCTCAACGCCAAGTCGGAGGCCGGGGCCTTGCGTATGGCGCCGCTGTCGCGTCCCGCCTATGCGGCACTGTCTGCCGTCTGGGCCCAGACCGAGGCCGATGCCCAGCGCCTGCGCAATGTGGGAGCCAAGGTGGATGCGGTGCTGGGCAATCTCAAATTCGATGTGCAGCCCGATGCGGCCCAACTGGCCCGGGCCGGCCAGTGGCGTAAGGACCTGAGCCTGCCCGTCCTGCTGTTTGCCAGCAGCCGCGAAGGCGAAGAGGCGCAGTTGCTGGCCGAACTGAAGAAAAATCCCCAAGCCCTGCAGGCCGTACAGTGGCTGATTGTTCCGCGCCATCCCCAGCGTTTCGATGCGGTGGCGCAACTGTGCGCCGATGCCGGCTTTGCTGTGTCCCGCCGCAGTCAGTGGGATCACGGCCTGCCGCAGCCAGAGGGCGCGGTCTGGATTGGTGACTCACTAGGTGAGATGCCGCTGTATTACGGCCTGGCCGATGTGGCGCTGATGGGGGGTAGCTTCGAGCCCTTAGGCGGGCAGAACCTGATCGAGTCTCTGGCCTGTGGCACGTCCGTGGTGCTGGGGCCGCATACCTTCAATTTCAGCGAAGTCTCCGATCTGGCCGTGCTCTCTGGCGCGGCCTTGCGCAGCGCGGACATGGCTGCGGCCGTGCAACAGGCCCTGGCCTTGGTGCAAAGCCCACAGGCGCGAATGGCGGCCGAAACCTCGGCGCGTGATTTGCTGCAGCAACATCGGGGTGCCGCCGAGGCCACGGCCGAAGCCGTGCTGCAGCTGATGCTGCGTTGATCTGAAGCGGTCCGCTTTATTTGATAGCTGCAGGCGCTTTATTCTTGATATTTTGACCCTTGAACCGCACTGAAGTGTCCACAGTAAAAGCGCTAAACGCTCTCAAATAGAGAGCGATGGCTTGGGTGAAGCGTTTTCAATCTTTCAGCGATTTTCCTGGCGCACCGCAGGCTTGGCCGCTTTGGCGACTGCCGTAGCGGGCGCTGCAGTCTTGCCGGCTGCGCCGCTAATGCTAGGCGCCACAGTCAGTGCGTCGATCATGCGCAAGTCCTCATCGCTCAAGGATCCGGCAGACTGGCGCAGCTTGAGCTGGCCCAACAGTACCTGGTAGCGGGCCTGGGCCAGATCGCGCTGGGTCTGGAAGAGCTGGCTTTGGGCATTGAGCACGTCGATATTGATGCGCACGCCCACTTCATAACCGAGGCGGTTGGCTTCCAGAGCGCTCTGGCTGGAGCTCAGGGCCGCTTCCAACGCCTTGACCTGGGCCTGACCCGATTGCACGCCAAAGTAGGCGGTGCGTGTGGTCTGCTCCACCGTGCGGCGGGCGTCATCGAGCTGGGCGCGGGCTTTTTCTTCCAGCGCCACGGTCTCCTTGACACGGTTTTGCACGGCAAAGCCGGCAAACAGCGGCAGATTCATCACCACGCCGATCTGGGCCGAATTGGTTCTGGTCCCCGCAGGCAGGCTGGGCGTCATATAGCCGTTGGGGTAGCGGTTGATGCCATAGCCGGCCTGCAGATCCACGGTGGGCTTGTGGCCGGCTTCGGCTTTTTGGGTTTCGAGCTGGGCCACATCCAGGGCCAGCTGGGCCTGGCGCAGCTGGGGCTGGCGCTCCAGCGCCGTGTTCACCCAGCTTTGCGCATCGGCAGGCTGCAGGGTGGGCAGGGTCAGAGGCTGGGCCAGCGGGCTGGGTTGGGTTCCCACCTTGCCCACGATCTGGTCTAGCGCAATGCGCTTGACCTGTACCTCGTTCTGGGCGGCGATCTCCTGCGCCGTTGCCAGGTCGTAGCGGGCCTGGGCTTCGCGCGAATCGGTGATGGTGGCCGTGCCCACTTCAAAATTGCGCTTGGCCATCTCCAGCTGGCTGTTGATGGCGTTTTTCTGGGCTATGGCCACGTTGAGGCTGTCCTGGGCCGACAGCACATCGAAATAGGCCTGGGCCACGCGCACGATCAGGCTTTGCGCCGCGCCGTCGAGCTGAGCCTGTGCCACATCCAGCCCGCGCTGGCCTTGCTCGTAAGCTACTTTGTTGGCCGGGCGGTACAGCGGCTGCTGGGCGCTGAGCTGCAGGTTTTGCAGCGTGGTGTTGACGCCTGTTGCGGCCTGGGGCAGGTGAATCTCGGTATGCGTGCGGTTGACGCCGCCTTGCAGGCCCACACTGGGCAGCAGACCCGACAGAGCCTGATCGGCCCGGCTGGCCGCCGCGCGTGCATCGGCCTGCTGGGCCTGCCAGGAGGCATCGTAGCCGCGCGCCTGGGCCGTGAGCTGGGACAGCGTCTCTGCCTGCACCGTGGCGGCACCACTGCCCGCTGCGATCATAAGAGCCAGGGCCAGCAAGGAGGGCCGGGGCAGCATGCTTGCGGTGCGGGCCTGACTGGCCTGGTTGGCCTTGGGAGTGGTGAAGCACTGGGGCCGGGGCAGCTTGGTCATAGATGAAGTCTTTGGCAGTCTCGGTCTAGGTCGGTGTCGGTGGCCCTCGGTGCAGGGCAGGCCTGGGAATCAGTAGCGCGGCACGCTGGGGTCGGCGGTCAATGACCAGGCATCGATGCCGCCGGTGATATTGCTCACGTCCTCAAAGCCGTGGTTGATCAGAAACGCGGCCACGCTCATGCTGCGTGCGCCGTGGTGGCACAGGCAGGCAATCGGGTGATCGGGGTCTAGCTCTTGCAGGCGGCCAGGGATTTCGTGCATGGGAATGCAGCGCAACTCAAAGCCTTCGCCTTGAATGCTGGCCTGGGCAATTTCCCAGGGCTCGCGCACGTCCAGCACCACGGGCAGGGCCGAATCATTGCTATGGGCGGCGAGCCAGGCCTGGAATTGAGCGGGAGAAACTTGGGTCAGCATGCGAAAAATTCAAAAAGAAGGCAGAAGTCAGGAGAGAGTGCCTGAGGCAATCACGTACCGGAAGGACCGGAACTGCCAGGCGGTCGCTATTAGAAAAATAGCGCCTGTCGCAGATATCTTGCGGGCGAGGCGCTATTTTCAGGCTGCGAGGGGCTTAGAAGTTGAAGCGCGAAGGCTCTTCAAAGCTGGTCAGTCGCGGAGCGACCGTATCCCAGGGCTGGCTGAGCTTGAACTCGTTGCCAGTCTTGGTGACCAGGGTAAAACGCATCACGGGCTGCTGGCCCACGATGGCGGCAATGCGGCCGCCGTCGTTGAGCTGGGCAATCAGGGAGTCGGGAATCTGGGCTACCGAGCCGCTGAGCACGATGACATCGAACTGGCCCAGGGCGGCTGCGGCGGTGGCGCCGTCTGCCAGCTTCACTTCCACGTTCTTCACGCCGGCGCTCAGCAGGTTCTCGCGGGCCATCTCGGCCAGCTCGGGCACGATTTCTAGCGTCACCACTTCCTTGGCCTGTGCGGCCAGCAGGGCCGCCATATAGCCGGAACCCGAGCCGATTTCCAGCACGCGGTCGCTGGGCTTGATCTGCAGATCTTGTGCCATGCGGGCTTCGATCTTGGGGGCCAGCATGATCCAGCCCTTGGCAGCGGCTTCGTCGGGCGTGCCGTGCAGAGGGATTTCGATGTCGCAATAGGCCAGCGTGACATGCTCGGGCGGCACATAGTCTTCGCGCCGCACCTTGCCCAACAACTCCAGCACTTGTTCATCCAGCACGTTCCAGGGACGGATTTGCTGTTCAATCATGTTGAAGCGGGCCTGCGCGTGCACATCGCGCGGATCGACTTGGCTGTTCATTGGCAGGGCCATGGGGAGATCTCCGGGGAAAGTCTTTTATCGGGACAAACCAGCGATTCTACGAGCCTAGAGGGCATCGTGCGGCGGCTGGCCGTTTTTTGCGTGGCCGCCCGACCATTTGCGGCGCAGCCAGACGGAAAAATCATCAAGGTAGCAGTAGACCACGGGCACCACGACCAGAGTCAGCAGCGAGGAGGTGATCACGCCGCCAATTACGGCCTGGCCCATGGGCGCGCGCTGCTCCGAGCCTTCGGTCACGGCAAAGGCCAGCGGCACCATGCCGAAAATCATGGCCAGCGTGGTCATCAAAATCGGGCGCAGGCGCACGCGGGCGGCCAGCAGCAGAGCGTCGGAGCGTGGCAGGCCGGGCGTGGTCTGGCCCGTCGCCTCGTCGCGGTGTGGCTCGCGGGCGCGAATGGCAAAGTCCACCAGCAAAATAGCGTTCTTGGTCACCAGCCCCATCAGCATGACCACGCCGATGATGGAGAACATGGACAAGGCCGAGCCGAACATCAGCAAGGCCAGCACCACGCCTATCAGGGTCAGAGGCAGGGAGGTCATCAGGGCCAGGGGCTGCAGAAAGCTCTTGAACTGGCTGGCCAGAATCATGTAGATGAAGATCACGGCCAGGGCCAGGGCGGAGACCGCATAGCCAAAGGACTCGGCCATGTTCTTGGCCGCGCCGTTGAACTGAAAGCTATAACCCGGTGGCATGGCCATCTGCTTGAGCTCGGTCTGGATATCGGCCGTGACCTCGCCCACGGAGCGCAGATAGACATTGGCGTTCAGCGCGACCTCGCGGTTCAGATTGCGGCGGTTGATCTGGCTGGGGCCGCTGCCGGGCACCACCTGGGCCAACTGGTTCAGGCGCACAATGCGCAAGCTGCCGTCGCCGGCGCTGAGCGCAAACGGCAGGCGTTCCAGATCCAGGGGAGTGGTACGGGCTTCAGGGGCCAGGCGCACATTGACGTCATAGGTCTGGTCGTCGCTGGCGCGCCAGTTGCCCACGGTCTGGCCCGCCACCCAGGTGCGCAGTGCGTTGGTCATGCCGCCCACGGACAGGCCCAGATCGGCTGCTGCATCGCGGTTGATCCGGATGTCCACCATGGGCTTGTTGGGCTTGAGGCTGGAGTCCAGATCCACCAGGCCGGGAATGCTGCGAATCCTGTCCTGCAGCTGCAGGCTCAGGCGTTCAAGCTGGCCCAGGTCTGCGCCCACCAGAGACAGCTCGATCTGCTTTTGCCCGCCCACGTTGTCGCGCTGGCCCACATGGGTGACGGTGATGCCGGCGACGGCGCCGAGCCGGGTGCGCAATTCCTCGGAGATGGTGTCCACGCTGCGGTGGCGCTGATGTCTATCGCTCAGGCGTATGTAGATGCTGGCCGAGTTCTTGCCGTTGGCACTGGCCGAGTTGATGGTGGTCAGCGCATAGCGCAGCTCGGGCAGGGTTTTGAGAATGTCGTTGACCTGCACGGCCTTGGCTTCGGTCGCCTCAATGGACGAGCCTACGGGCGTGGTAAAGCTCACCGCCGTTTCGGAGTAATCGGCCTTGGGCACGAATTCAGTGCCAAGCAAGGGTACAAGCGCGATGCTTGCTATGAAAATCAAGAATGCCAGCAACAGCGTCAGCAGCTTGTGGGCCAGAGACCAGCGAAGAATGCTCTGGTAGAGGTCGGACAGCCGGTCGCTGGCGCGCTCCACCCAGGCCGTGAGCTGGCCCAGGGTCTTGTCGTACAGCGATTTTTTCTCGTGCACGCCATGGGCATGGATGGCCGGGTCATGCCAGACGCTGGAGAGCATGGGGTCCAGCGTGAAGCTGACAAACATGGAGATCAGCACGGCCGCCACGATGGTGATGCCGAACTCATGAAAGAACTTGCCTATGATGCCGCCCATAAAGCCTATAGGCAGGAACACGGCCACGATGGACAAGGTGGTGGCCAGCACGGCCAGGCCTATCTCCTGCGTGCCGTCCAGCGAGGCCTGGTAGGCGCTTTTGCCCATTTGCACATGGCGCACGATGTTCTCGCGCACCACGATGGCATCGTCGATCAGCAGGCCCACGCACAGCGACAGCGCCATCAGCGTGACCATGTTGATGGAAAAGCCGAACCAGTACATGAAGAGAAACGTGCCTATCAACGCAATCGGCAGGGTCAGCCCCGTGATGACGGTGGAGCGCCAGGAGTTCAGGAACAGAAACACGATCAGAATCGTGAGCGCGGCGCCTTCGATCAGGGTCTGGCGCACATTGTCCACACCCACTCGGATGGTGCGCGAGGTGTCGCCAATCGCCTGCAGGCGCACGCCGGGGGGCAGCTCGGGGGCGATGGCGGCAAGCGTGGCGTTCAGGCCGTCCACCACTTCGATCGTGTTTTCGTCCTGGGCTTTCTGCACCGACAGCAGCAGGGTGCGGCCGCCGTTGTACAAGGCCAGCGATTGCAGCTCCTGGGCATCGTCCTGTACCCGGGCCAGTTGGCCCACACGCACCGGAGCGCCTGCGCGCTGGGCGACGATGATGTTGGCAAACTCGGCCGGGCGCTTGATGCGGGTATCGATCTGCACCACCCGCTCCTGCTCTTTGGAGCGTATGGCGCCTACGGGCAGATCCTGGTTTTCGGCGCGCACGGCCTGGGCCACCTGCTCGGGCGTGATGGCATAGGCCTCCAGCGCCTCGGGCCTGAGATAAATATTGATCTCGCGCTTGGTTGCGCCCACCAGATTCACGGCGCCCACGCCGCGCACGTTCTCCAGCCGTTTTTTGAGCACCTGATCGGCCCAGCTGGTCAGTGCAATCGCATCGGGGGGCGTGACGGCTTGTTCGCTGTTCTGTCCCTTGAGCGCATGGGCATCAGGCAGCACGGCCACCGACCAGACGGCGTTGCTGGAGGGATCAAAGCGTATGACCCGCGGCTCCTTGACCTCGTCGCGCAGCGTAGGGCGCACTGCGGCGACTTTTTCGCGCACATCATCGGCGGCGCGGCGCCCGTCGACCTGGAGCTGAAACTCCACGATGACCACGCTGGTGCCTTCATAGCTGCGCGAGGTCAGCGAGTTGATGCCGGCCACCGAGTTGACGCTTTCCTCTATCTTCTTGGTGACCTCGCTCTCCACAATCTCGGGCGAGGCGCCGGGATAATCCACCGTCACCACCACCACAGGAAACTCGATATTGGGGAACTGATCGACCTTGAGGCGCTGGTAGGAGAACACGCCCAGCACCACAAAGGCCAGCATGAGCATGGTGGCCAGCACCGGGTTTTTCAGGCTGATACGGGTGAACCACATCTCACTGGCTCCCGGTTGCGGCTGGTGCAGTTTGGGCGCCGCTCTTGCTGTTCTGCTCGGCCTTGGCAGCTATCACCACCGCCGTGCCCTCACGCAAACCGCCGGTTGCTCCGACCAATACCCGGTCGCCGGCACTCAGGCCCGAGACAATCTGCACCCAGGTGCTGGCTTCATGCGGGGTTTGCGGCCCCAGGACCACGGGTGCCTGCACCACGCGCCACAGCGGGGCCGGACCATCCTGGCTGGCTTGCCGTTGCAGCAGCTGCACATAGGGCTGGGGCTTGTCGGTCAGCACGGCCGTCAAAGGCAGAGCCAGTTGCAACGATTGGCCGGTGGTCACAAAACCTTGTAAAAACAGGCCAGGGCGCAATTGGGGTGTGCGCTTGTTGCTATCAGCTTTGAGTTCTAAAATTTTCAGATAGGCCGCTACGGTGCGCGAACCGGTCTGTGCACTGGGGTTGATGCGTGCCACCTGGGCCTGCACCGGCTGCAAATCGTCTTCGCCCGTGTTGGCGCTACTGGTACCTGGCACCTGCAACTGGGCGGCCTGGCCGATCTGCACATAAACCGAATCTGCCGGCGCCAGTTGCACCTGCACTTCGAGTTGGCGGCCATCCACGATTTCCAGCAGCTTGGCTTCCACGCCCACGCGCTCGCCGTCTTGCACAAAACGCTGGGCTATCTGTCCGTCCATGGGCGAGGTGATGACGGTGTCGGTCACGCTTTTGCGCGCCGCGTCAGCTGCGGCCTGGGCGGCGGAGAGGTTGGCTTGCGCACCATCGAGATTGGCGGCCGAGGTCAGTAGCGCGGTTCTGGAGATGAAACCCTTGTCCACCAGCGCCAGATTGTTGTCCTGCTGGCGCTGGGCGATGGCCAGCTGGGCCTTGGCGGCATCGGCCTGTTTTTGGGCCTGGCGCCAGCGGGCGTCCACCTCGGTGGCGTCGATGCGGGCCAGGATCTGGCCTTTTTTCACGCTATCGCCTTCGCGCACCTGCAACTCGCGCAACTGGCCGGCCACATAGGCCTTGACCACGGCCGAGTTCACTGCCTGCACCACGCCATTGACGGGAACCGTGATGTTCAGCGTCAGCGGCTGCAGCTCAAGCACCTCGCCGGCCTGCACCTGGGTGGGCAGCTCGCGCGCTTGCGTGGTCTGCTGCATGGCGGCTTTTTTCTGCTGCTGATGGCTGGCGGCACGCCAGGCGACAAAGCCCAAAACCGCGACAAAAGCCAGGGCCAGAGCCCAGCGGCCGGAACGCTTCATAATGTGTAAAACCTTTTTTGGATTTCTTGTGATGCCGCCGCAACGAGTCTAGCTGTGTCGCTTGTACTGAGATGTTTCAAGGCGCAGCCATGCTAGCTTTTCCGGTAGTTGAAAACCAGGGTGCTAGCCAGTAGGCCGAATGGCTTATATCCGCCCGGCAGGGCCAGCCGGTATGCGCTAACCTTGAGGGAGTTTTAGATTCAAGGAGTGAGCATGGCTGCAGAAACGATTTATCTGGCGGGTGGCTGCTTTTGGTGCACGGAAGCCGTTTTTGACCGCGTGCGCGGAGTCACGGATGTGGAAAGCGGTTATGCCAACGGCCAGACCCCGAAACCGAGTTATGAGCAGATCTGCACGGGCCGCACCGGTCACGCCGAAGTGGTGAAGCTGGAGTTCGACCCTGCCGTCATTAGTCTGCGCGATCTGCTGCTGATTTTTTTCGGCACGCACGACCCGACTACGCTCAACCGTCAGGGCAACGATGCGGGCACGCAATACCGCAGCGGCATCTACACCACCACCGACGAACAAGCCGAGATTGCCAAGGCGCTGATTGCGCAGATGACGGCAGAGGGCGCATACGACGCGCCCATAGTCACCGAAGTCCAGCCCTTGAGCAGCTACTGGCCGGCCGAGGATTACCACCAGGACTACTTTGCGAACAATCCCAATCAGGGCTATTGCGCCTTTGTGGTGGGCCCCAAGGTGAGCAAGTTTCAGCATGCTTTTGGCCGCTGGCAGAAGAACGCGCCAAACACCTGAGCCGCTGAAGTCTTTGCAAGCGCCCAAGTCGCTATACACTCGTGCGCTTTGCTCAATCATTGGCCTAGAGTGCCGACACCCGCAAAAGTGTCGGTGTGAGCCGATGAGCTGATACGGCCCCCTGATCCCGACCTGATTGCTGGTTTGAAATCTTCCATCCACGCTTGCCAGCGCAGCCAGCCCATGGCTGCTAACTCACGCCTGCCGCGTGGGGGAGAGGGCGCGCGCGAGCGATTCTGGGCCAATCGCTGGTTGATGGCTTTGTTGGCGCTGGCCTTGGTGCTGGGGCCGGCTTTGGGGCAGATGCACCGGGTGGTGCACGAGGCTGCGAATTCCACGGCAAGCTCGGTCGGAAATGCCTATGGCAGTGCCGCCGTATTTGCCACTGACAGCCATGTCGCATCGGGCTATGGCTGGATTCACGATCTGTTCGCCGGCCACGGCCCTGCGGAATGTCAGCTGCTCGATGAGCACAACCACGGCTATGCCGGGCCGCCCGCCCTGCAGGCCTTCACGCCCGTGGTGCCGGGTACGGCCGTGCCGCTGTTTGTGCCCCAGGCCACGGCGGGTCAGGCCATCCTGGCGTTTTTTGATGCGCGCGGGCCCCCGCTTCATCACGGCAAGGTTTGAGAGATTGGCGTGCGCCGGTGCGTTGTGAGCGCCGGCCAGCTCCAGGGCTAGCCCATCGGGCTTTGTTCTCTCTACTTGCACTCCCACATTAATAGCAGGTAGCGCATATACAGCATGCGCTAGCAACCTGTTTTGTTTGAATTTTCAGGCCCGGATGCGCTGATCTAAAGCGTAGCCGCATGGGCAGATGCGCTCGATGCGCCTGTCCATGCCCGTGCCTGTGTGGAGTTTTTGATGAAGTTGCGCCATTTTTCTACCCGTTTTTCCAAGCCGGGCGCCTTGAGCGCGCGCAGTGCCCATGCGGTTCTGGGCATGGCCGCCGCGGTCATGGTTCCTGCCGCCATGGCACAGCAAGCCAAGGAGGCCGAAGCCACGCTGAGCGAGGTGACCGTCTCCACCAGCGGTTTGCCCGCTGCCGATATGGCCACGCCTGTGCAAGTACTGGATTCAGAGCAATTGCTGCAGCGCCAGGCAGCCACTCTGGGCGAGACCCTGGCTGCCGAGCCCGGCATTCATGCCAGCCACTTTGGCGCAGGCGCCAGCCGCCCCGTGATTCGCGGCATGGATGGCGCCCGCGTCTCCATTCTCAGCGACGGCTCCGAGCTGCTTGATGCCTCCACCGTCAGCCCCGACCATGCAGTGACCAGCGAGCCCATGCTGGCCACGCAAATGGAAGTGCTGCGCGGCCCATCGGCTCTGCTCTACAGCGCCGGCGCCATGGGCGGCGTGGTCAATGTGCTGGACGGCAAAATTCCCACCTCGCGCCCGGACAAGAGCGTGCAAGGCTCGGCCCAGCTGCAGGGAGGCACGGCGGCCGGCCAGACGGCGGGGGCTTTTTCGCTGACCGGCGCTGCGCCCAATGCGGATAGCTCCGGTTCCCTGGTATTGCATGCCGAAGGCGTGGCCCGTAACGCGGGTGACTACCGCGTGGGCAGCGGTTGGAGCGACAAAAAGGTAGCAGGTAGCTTCAACCGCACCCAGACCGGCAGCCTGGGCCTGAGCTGGGTGACTGACAAAGGCTATCTGGGCCTGGCCTATACCCGCCAGACTGCGCGCTACGGCCTGCCCGGCCACAGCCATGGCTTTGAGGGCTGCCATACCCATGGCGACCATCTGCATTGCGGCGAGGAAGGCGGGCATGAAGGTCATGACCACGGCGCTGAAGCCCATGGAGCAGGGGATGTGCCGGTGGTGGAGCTGACCAGCGAGCGCTGGGATCTGCGCGGCGAATGGCGCAACCCGGCAGCCGGCGTAGCCGCCGTGCGCCTGCGCAGCGGCTTTACCAATTACCGCCATGATGAAGTGGAAGACGGCCAGGTGGCCACCCGTTTCAAGAACCGTGCCCATGATCTGCGCCTGGAGGTCGAGCACGAGCCCCTGGCCGGCTGGCGCGGCACCTTGGGTCTGCAGACCATGAACCGCCGTTTCAGCGCCCAGGGCGAGGAAGCTTATGTGCAGCCCACGGACACCAGGCGCGACAGCCTGTATCTGTTTGAAGAGTATCGCTGGCAGGACTGGAGCCTGCAGGCCGCGCTGCGCCATGATCGCCAGAGGGTTGAGGCGCAGCTGACGGACGAGCGCCGCAGCCACAGCGCCACATCGGCCTCGCTGGGTACGGTGTGGAAGTTCCAGCCCGGCTACAGTGCCACGGCTTCCGTGACCACGGGCAGCCGCATGCCCACGGCCGAGGAGCTGTTTGCCAATGGCTTGCACATGGCCACAGCCACCTACGAGCGCGGGAACGCCAACCTGAGCCGCGAGCGCTCGCAGGCGCTGGACCTGGGTCTGGCCAAGACCACGGGCGATACCAAGTGGAAGCTCAATGCCTACCACTACCGTATCAACGACTACATCTACGGAGCCACGCTGGATGCCCACGAAGGTCTGCAGCTGCTGCAATACACCCAGGGCGATGCGCGCTTTACGGGCTGGGAAGCCCAGGTTTCCCAGCGCCTGTCTGCCAGCTGGACGGTGAGTGTGTTTGGCGATGGCGTACGTGCCCGCCTGGCCAATGGCGAAGCCTTGCCGCGCATTCCTTCGCAGCGCTGGGGCTTGCGCGTCAATACGCGCTTGGCCGGCTGGGATGGCATGGCCGAATGGGTGCAGGTGACGCGCCAGAACCGTACGGCAGCGTTTGAGAGCGAAACGGCCGGATACGGAATGCTGAACCTGGGGGCCAGCTATCAGTTCAGGAGCGGAACCAACACCTGGAGCGTTTACGTCAAGGGCCAGAATCTGACCAACCGTCTGGCCTACGCCGCCACGTCCTTCATCAAGACGGCAGCTCCCTTGATGGGCCGCAATCTGACGGTGGGCATAAAGCTGGACTTCTAAAAGCCGCTAACACCACTCTTGATACGTCGTTACTTCGCCTTGACGTACTTTTGTACTGTCTGCGGCTTTGTGCCTCATCTCAAACGCAAATCTTCGATTTGCGGAGTGGTGTTATCCGCTCTAAACTTCCTCGGGCTTGCGCCAGCTGCCGCGCTACAAATAGTGTTGCAGGTGGCGCAAGCCTTTGGTGCTTTCCAGCCCGATCTGGGCAACTACTTCCAGCTCCGGCCTGCCGTTTTTAAGCCACTGCACCACGGCGGTGTTGCGCAACACCTGGGGACCGACGCGCAACAGACGGGTCTTCTGGCTGTCTTCGGGCAAAGCCTGATGGGCTTTTTGAATGATTTGCGAAGCAACATGAAACAGCATGCGCACCGATAGCGGCCCGCCACGGCGCGAATAAAACACGATGTGATCGCCATCGACCACGAGAGGCCCGCGCTGCTGGTGGCTGAAGCGTCGCCAATCGGCCAGGGCCTGGGCCACGTTCTCTGGAATCGCCAGCGTGCGTTGCTGGGCAGCGCGCGCACCATCAATGCGCAGCCATTGAGGCGACTCGGCTCCCCGAATTGGCAGCTTGTTTTCATCTTGCACATCGCGCCAGAGCAGGGCGCGTACTTCCTCGGGGGCCAGCGCTAATTCATACAGCAGCAGCATGATGGCCCGGTCTCTGGCGTTTTGGTAGCCATCGGCCGCTGGAATATGCCTTGGCAGAGCATTCCACAGCGGGGCAGGCAGGCAGTGACCTTTGCCATCTTCTGACGGCGGGCGTTCCGAATGTTCTATGCCTCGCGCGGGGTTGTGTGCTATCCAGCCATGCTCGCAAGCGTGGTCGTAAATGCGTTCAAGTAAGCGCCAGTAGCGCCTGCGGGTGACTTCGCTGATTTGCCTGTCCGGTTGGTGCAGGGCACGCTGGCCCTGGCGTAGTTGCAAAAAGTGCTGCACATCGATTGCTGTGGCTTCATGCCAGAGCTTGGGGTTGACTGGCGTCTTGCTGTTCCGCTTTTTAATAGCAGTCGCTATGGGAGGAGAGGGCGCAGGACCCGCATCGGCTTGATTGTGGTTGCCTTTGATAGCAAGCTCGCCTGCCAGCTGCTGCAACCAGGAAGCCCAGACTTTTTCATAGCTGCCATCGGGGGAGGTATCCAGGCCGTGCCAGCTTTTGCTGCCCTCATGTTCCAGCCAGT
Organism: Comamonas aquatilis; assembly: GCF_965139575.1. Classification (NCBI taxonomy): domain Bacteria; kingdom Pseudomonadati; phylum Pseudomonadota; class Betaproteobacteria; order Burkholderiales; family Comamonadaceae; genus Comamonas; species Comamonas aquatilis. Next base: position 91,708 of record NZ_CBCSIW010000010.1, read on the forward strand.
CGCGAAACAAAGCGGTGCCTGAGGGGAGCGTGGAGGGCGGGGTTGCTGTCATGGATTCGTTCTTGGCTAGTAGGGTTGCGAGTTTGTTGATTGAATCAACGCTGAGGGTTGGCAGAGCCCGTTCTCAGGTTGGTTGCATCATCCACGTAGGTTGATGTGCTGATTCAAATTCCTACGAGGTTTTATCGGTATATAGCCTCGTGCATCTTTTGTTAAGGATGGTGCTCAAACTGGTTTAATGTAACTTACATGTCATCGATTTTTATTCCAAAAAACAGTTCATGCCTTATCACCTAGTAATCAAGAAAAGGGCAAACAAATGAACGCATTAGCATGAAAAGCGCGGCCCTGTGCCGTGCTTTTCATCAAAACTGGGCTGAAATTTCTAGAAATTCCGAGTCCACAGATCAGTGGCTCAGGGCGCCAGGCGCTCACGCAGCCATTGCCCGTCTTCCTCGCGATAGCACAGACGATCATGCAGACGGCTTTTACGGCCTTGCCAGAATTCCCAGCGGTCCGGCACCAGGCGAAAGCCGCCCCAATGTTCGGGGCGGGGTGGTTTGAGCAGGAACTGGGCGCTGTACTTGGCTGCATTGGCCACCAGCACGCCACGGCCGCTGATGACCTGGCTTTGCGGGCTGGCCCAGGCGCCTATGCGCGAATCCAGCGGCCGGCTGGCAAAGTAGGCATCGCTTTCTTCGGCGCTGACTTTTTCCACTCGACCTTCTATGCGCACCACGCGCTCCAGCTCCACCCAGTGAAATTGCAGCGCAGCAAAGGGGTTACCTGCCAGTTGCTGGCCTTTGCGGCTGTCGTAATTCGTGTACCAGACGATGCCGCGCTCGTCATAGCCTTTGATCAGCACAATGCGGGTGCTGGGGCGCATGTCACCGCTCACGGTGGCCACCGTCATGGCATTGGGTTCGGGCACTTGCGCTTGAACCGCCTCCTGCAGCCATTGATCAAACTGTTTCAGAGGGTCGGCGTTGGAGGCGGATTCGCTGAGTTCGGCGCGCTCATAGCTTTTGCGCAGATCGGCGATGGAAGAAGATAAGCTGCTCATGCTTGGCATTGTGCCGCGACTGTCGCGCCACGTTCATGTTCAGGCACAAGACATCATTGCCATGAGTTCTCACATCACTTTCTCCAAAGACCTTCCCTGTGTGCTGATTCTTGCGGCAGGCAGGGGAGAGCGCTTTCTCGCCTCTGGCGGCAGCACCCACAAACTGGCGGCCACGCTGGGCAATAGCACCGTGCTCGATGCCACATTGGCGGCAGTACAGGCTAGCGGATTGCCGTGGCATCTGGAGCGCGGCCCGCATCCGGGCATGGGTGACAGCATTGCCGCCGCCGTGCGTGCCACGCAGGGCGCAAAAGCCAGGGGCGGCTGGATGATCCTGCCGGCCGATCTTCCCCTGGTGCTGCCAGCCACCTTGCAAGCCGTTGCCCACACCTTGCAGCAAGCCGGCAGCGGTGGCTTGGCGGTGGTTCAGCCCCTGTATCAGGGCCAAAAAGGCCATCCCGTGGCTTTTTCCCAGGCCGCAGCCGACGCCTTGATGGGCTTGAGCGGCGATCAGGGAGCCTCCGCCATCGTCCAACAAGTCCGTGCCGTTGGTGGCTGGCATGCCCTGGCAGTGGATGATGTGGGTGTCGTTCTGGATGTGGATACCGTGACAGCCCTGGAACAAGCCCGCAAGATCTGGCGTGAGCGCCAGCTGGCGAGCAGATAGATGTCCATAAAAAAGGGCTGAAATATCAGCCCTTGTGCTTGATGCCCGTTTGAAAATCAGGCGCCGCGCTGGATCACGGCACAGGCCAGGCGAGCGCCTGAGTTGCCAGTGGGCTGGGTGGTGTAGTCGTCAGGGTCGTTGTGCACAATCAGGCTGCGGCCCAGCACGCCATTGCTTTCGCGGTCCAGAGTGAAGGCGCGGCTCACAAAATCCACCTTGGCCACGCCTTGGGTATCTGCTACCAGGCTGGGCAAGTCGCCCACATGGTGTGCGCCGGTGCTGCCGGCCTTGCCATGTGCCTGTTGAGCGGGGTTGAAGTGACCCAAGGCACTTAGACCGTCGCCGCTGGAGCAATCGCCTTTTTCATGGATGTGAAATCCGTGCTCGGTATTGGGTGCCAGGCCCGAGACACTGCCTTGCACGCGCACGCTGCCGTCGGTCTGCGGGAAGAACTGAATCACGCCGCTGACGGTGCTGCCCTTGGTGGCTTCCAGGCGTGCAATCGACTGGATCCCTGCCGCCTTGGCATAGCCGCTGCTTGCGGCCGCCCCTGGCGCTGCAGAAGCGCCGGAGGAAGAGGGCGCGGAAGTGGAGCAGGCGCCCAGCGCCAGCGTGGCTGCAACGGCCAGGGCAAGCCAGACGGGCTGCAGGGCTGGTGAGTCTTTCATCTTGTCGTCCTTGTGTAGAGCAGCTGCCACGCGCTGCATATGCCACTCACGAAAGCAGAGCGGCTAGCGCATGGTTGATATAGCTTGCAGAGAGAAAACTAGTGGAAAAGCCAATCCATGGAAACGCAGGTGGCTCCCAATACCATAGCGCACAATGGCTTGGCTCAGGCATCAGTTTGCTGCGTAGCTCAGCAACTTTTGCAAGGCCTTGTCACGAATGCCCATGCGCTGCAGCTCATCAAAGGTCGCCTGGGCATAGTCGCGCGTCGTGCCATAAATGCCCTGGGCCTGGGCAAAGATGCGCCGGTACTCTTCGGGTGGCAACTCGCCCGTGTGATGCGGGCTTTGCCGCGACAGTGTGAAAGCCAAGGCTTTCACCGTGCCATGGGCGGTCTTGCAAGGCAGCCAGCGCGGGTCATAGACTGCATTGGGCATTTCGCGCTGCCATAGCTGCTTGAGCACGGCGGGTGCATCGGTTTGCGCGACCCGGAAAGCCATGCCATGGCAGCTTCCGCCCGAGAGCATGCCAAACACCAGGCCCGGGCACTGCGGAGTGCCGCGGTTGATGGTGCTCCACATTTTGAGAGCACGATGCCAGCCATGGACATGGGCTGTACGCCGTTCGCTAAAGGCAAAATCCGGGCGCCAGATCAGCGAGCCGTAGCCAAACACCCATAAATCTTCTGAGCCCCCCCATTGCGACATGGTGTGTTCCAGCATGGGCGTGGCATCACGGTCATGCGCGCAGAAAAGAGAGGGAAAGGGCAGGGCTGACATCGAAAACTCCCACACGGAAAGGCTGGGTAGCTACAAAAGTGCAACTTCGTGCTGCACTGCTGTCTTGTATAACGCAGCCCTGCGCCTGTGGTGCACAGCGGGCGGAATGTTTGTGCAAAAGCAACAGCCATCCACCCTCAGCCAATCTCGCGCGAGGAAGCTTTCCGGTTTCTTTTAGCCCGCGCTGGTAGCTGCTGCGAGCTCACCCAGTTGGCGCAAATCCAGTTTGCCGTCGCGCATGGGTGGGCACCACAGATAGCAGCCGGTCAAAGGCTTGGAGAACTTGAACAGGGCGTCGCTGATGCCGTCGTCCAGCCCGAGCATGCGTCGCATTTGCGCTTCAAAGGCATCGAAACGATGGCCAAAGGCGGAAAACATCAGACCGCAATGATCTTCAGCTTGCGGGCTGACGCTCCACCAGGGCATGGAGCGGCGCACCAGAAACGCTTCGGGCTCAAAATCTTCCTGGGCGGTGCGCTTGACGTGAGCGGACTCGGGAGCATCTTCCAGCTCTTCGTTGTCGCTGCGGCGGCGACCCATGGCGTTGTCCTGCTCATGCGTAGCCATGCGTTCGAACGTGGAAAAGTCATGCTCCCACTTTTGAAGCACCCAGCAACTGCCGCCATTGAGCCCATCGCTTAAATCGGCGCACAGGGCAGCAGCCGAGGCATCCTCGTCCTGAGGGTTCTCGGTGCCGTCTTCGTAGCCGGTCAGGTCACGGCCGTGGCCGCTTTCACCCAGTTGATGCAAAAAGCTGTCAACGATATGCCTGACGGCAAAAGCAGGGCGTAGGGCCTTGACCAGCTCACGGGTTTGCGTGAGCACCTCACCTCGGCCGGGGCCGCGCAGCCAGATGCAAAGCGCCTCTGGAGTGCTGGGGGTTGAAAATTCCTTGCCCTGCAGCGCAGGGAACTCGCGCAGACATGAAATTTCACAGCCCAGCGCAGCTATCAGCTGAGGACCCATGCCGACTACAGCGGAACGGCCGTCCACCATGGTTTGCAAGCGTGCCAGTGCGCTGCGCAAGGCCTGTGCATCGCCAGCAATCGAAAAGAAAATATAGCGGCCGCTGCTGGGAAGGGGGGCCAGAATGCCTGCTTGAGACAGATTCATTGTGTGCATGCAGTTAGTCGTTGGGGTGTGATCAGTCTACTGCGCTGCAAAGGGCTTCACGCCGACAGCAGGGCAGGCGTGAAATGGCGGCCTGGCCCTGGGAAAATGCATAAGCGGCTCTCTTTTTCAGAAAAATGCCGCATTTTGGGAAAACACGGTTTTTGCGCTGCTATACTTGCGGCTTCAACAAACGACAGGCGCGTAGCTCAGCTGGTTAGAGCACCACCTTGACATGGTGGGGGTCGTTGGTTCGAGTCCAATCGCGCCTACCAAATAAAAGCAAGCAAAACCAGTGCTTGCAGCAAAAATGCCCGCTAACAAGCGGGCATTTTTGTTTCCGGGCCACGCAACTGCTACAGCAAACAGTACCGGACATTGCGGCTCAAACAGGTGTCACGGCTGCGGCCCCCCAATCAGTTGGCCAGAGCCCGCACATCAGGGGCTGTGCGTTGCAGGTGAGGGTGTTGCACGAACAGCTCGGCCGCCCAATCCACAAAGGCCCGCACCTTGGCACTGAGGTGACGGTTGGGCGGGTAGACCACGTAAACAGGCAGCAGGGGCTGGCCCCATTCGGGCAGCAGCTGCACCAGCTCACCACGCGCTAGGTGCTCATGGGCCTGAAAAGTGGTGATCTGGCCCACGCCTTGGCCTGCGACCAAGGCCGCCACATAGGCATTGGCTTCGTTCACGGCCAGTTGGGCCGGGCTGCCAATCTCCAGCACCTCGCCGTCAAGGTGAAATTCCAGCGGATAGCGGCGCATGGACACGGGCGAAAAATAAATGATGTTGCGGTGGCCTCGCTCCAACTCCAGTGGATGCAGTGGCGTACCGTGGTGGGCAAGGTAGCTTGGTGAGGCCACAGTGACGAATTCCAGATTGCCGATGCGCCGAGCAACCAAAGATTGATCTGCCAACTCGCCGCCGCGGATGACGCAATCCACATTGTCACCAATCAGGTCCACGGTGCGATCGCTCACGCCCAGGTCCAGCTGGATGTCGGGGTAGCGCGCCTGAAATTCGGCCAGGTGCGGAATGATGAGCAGACGAGCCATGGAGGTGCCCACATCCACGCGCAGGCGTCCGCGCGGTGTGGCACGTGCCTGGCTGAGGCTGGCTTCCATGTCGTCGAAATCGGCCAGCAGGCGCACGACGCGGTCGTAGTAGGCCGCGCCGTCGGCCGTGACCGTGACCCGGCGGGTGGTGCGGTTGAGCAGCTTCACGCGCAGACGGGCCTCCAGGGCCTGGATGTGTTTGGTTACCGTGCCCTTGGGCAACTGCAGCGAATCAGCCGCGCGCGTGAACGTGCCGGCTTCGACCACCCGCGCAAACAGGCGCATGGCCTGGATCTGGTCCATGGACTCTCCCTTTTCCTTCTCTGCCCCAGTCAGGGGCAGAAGAATTCTCACACGTAGTCCCTGTGCGATTGTTCGGTAATTGGAAACACTGCGGTGGCGATTGCCCGGTTTATCGTTGCCAACTGTCCCGCTACATTTGCCATCATCCGGTTCTGTCCTGTCCGGTTCCCAACACCATGTCCACTACACCTGCTGCCTCGTCGCCATCATCCATCTGCACCGACTCCTCTATCAAAGTGGCCGGGCAGGAGGTGGCTGTGCGTGTCTACGGCAAGAAGCCGGCGGGCCAGGTACACCCCCTGGTCGTGCATTTCCACGGCGGAGCCTTTGTCTCGGGCGACCTGGACAACGGCTCCGCCGTGGCCAGCTTGCTCGAGGCGGCTGGCGCGCGTGTGGTCTCCGTGGCTTACCCGCTTTCTCCTTTTCCCCAGCCGCTGGAAACCAGCTATGCCGTGCTGCAGTGGGCCTACAAGCAACGCACGCGGCTGGCCGGTCACGGCGCTCTGGTCTACCTGGCGGGCGAGGAGGCTGGTGGCAACCTGGCCGCCGGCGTAGCCCTGATGGCGCGCGACCAATCTCACCCACCGCTGGCCGGGCAGATTTTGCTCTCGCCCATGCTCGATCCCTGTGTGGGCACGGCCTCGCTGCGGGCGGCAACGGGCACGGCCACGGTCTGCAAGTGGGCCGACGGCTGGTTCAAATTCTTGAGCTGCACCCGCGACGCCGAACACCCTTATGCCGTGCCCGGTGCCGCCCAGCGCCTGGCAGGCCTGCCGCCCAGCCTGGTCATGGTTGGCAGCGAGGACCCCATGCACGACGAAGCCCTGGCCTATGCGGCCCGGCTTGAAGCCGCTGGCCTGTCGGTGACCCGTCATGTGTTCAACCAGGCGGAGCAATGGCCCGAAGCGCTGCTGCAGCCCGGTGCGACTGCCTGCCCTTGTGCGGATGAAGTACAGGCGCAGATCCGTCACTTCTTCGAGGCCACACGATGTCGCCCACCCCCTTGAAGGGCCGCAAGCCCTGAATCCCCTGTTTGCTGCAGGTGCTTGACCTCAAGTTTGCTTTAGGTTGAACACTGCCTACCCCTGACCAGCGCCTGCCGGTGCGGGCTCCCTTGTTGTTCGGTTTTTTCCGGTGTGATCGGCCGGAGGGCACCGCTTTGCCTGGATTTTCCGCATCCTGCCCCAGGGCAGGGCGCACCACCTCTAAAGAATCGCCATGAACGCACCTCTTTCCACCGTTTCCTCTTCCTCGCGCCGTTGGTGGACGGCCGTTGGCGCAGCCACTGTGGTGGTTGCCGCCGGAGGCGCAGCCCTGGGCTTGCAAACCTCGCACGCCGAGGCGCCCGCCCATGCCGCATCGCCGGCCATTCCCGTGTCCGTAGCCGCCGTGGTGCAGCAGGATGTAGCCCTATGGGACGAGTTTTCGGGTCGGCTTGAAGCTGTGCAGCGTGTGGACATCCGTCCGCGCGTGGCCGGTGCCGTGCAGGCCGTGCACTTTCGCGAAGGCGCACTGGTGAAGCAGGGAGACCTGTTGTTCACCGTGGACCCTGCACCTTACGCCGCTGAGGTGGAGCGTGCCGATGCCCAGGTCGTCGCCGCCCAGGCCCGCGTGTCGTACACGCGCAGCGACATGGAGCGTGCCACTCGCCTATGGGACGAGCGCGCCATTGCCCAGCGCGAGCGGGACGAGCGCGTGAACGCCCAGCGCGAAGCCGACGCCAATCTGCGCGCCGCCCAGGCAGCGCTGCAGACGGCACGCCTGAACCTCTCCTACACCCAGGTTCGTGCTCCCGTGGCCGGTCGTGTGGGTCGCATCGAAGTGACCCTGGGCAATCTGGTCGATGCCGGCGCCAGCGCCCCCGTGCTGACCACATTGGTTTCAGTGAGTCCCATCTACGCCAGCTTTGACACCGACGAGCAGGTGGTGGCACGCGCATTCGACGGCCTGGATAGCGGCAAGAGTGCCCAGGGCGCCAGGGCCCTCATAGAACGCATCCCCGTGCAGATGGGCACGGGCACGGCTGGGAGCACACCGTACACCGGTCACCTGCAGCTTATCGACAACCAGGTGGACGCCAAGAGCGGCACGGTGCGGGTACGCGCCGTGTTTGACAACACGGACGGCGCCCTCATGCCCGGCCAGTTTGCGCGCATCCGCATGGGCCAGGCCCAGAGCACTTCGGCCGTGCTGATCAACGAACGCGCCGTGGGCACGGACCAGAACAAGAAATTCGTCATGGTCGTGGGCGAAGGCGACAAGGCCGAGTACCGCGAAGTACAGCTGGGTGCGCCGGTCAATGGCCTGCGCGTCGTCACCTCGGGCCTCAAGGCGGGAGAGCGCATCGTCGTCAACGGACTGCAGCGCGTGCGCCCCGGTGCCGTGATCGCCCCACAGAACGTACCCATGAGCGCCAAGGCCGAACTACTGACAGGTGAAGCCGCACAAGCCCAAGCCGGCGACAAGCCGTCTGCTGCCACGCAGCCCGCGGCCTGAGCACCGACCGCCAGAAAGACAAGAACATGAACCTTTCCCGCTTTTTCATCGACCGCCCCATTTTTGCCGGGGTGTTGTCGGTGCTCATCTTCCTGAGTGGTCTGATCGCCCTGCGCGCGCTGCCAATCTCTGAATACCCTGAAGTCGCGCCGCCCTCCGTGGTGGTGCGCGCCACCTATCCCGGAGCCAACCCCAAGGTGATCGCCGAAACCGTGGCTACGCCGCTGGAGGAATCCATCAACGGTGTGGAAGGCATGCTCTACATGGGCAGCCAGGCCACGACCGACGGCGTGATGACGCTGACCGTCACCTTTGCCCTGGGTACCGACCCCGACAAGGCACAGCAGCTGGTGCAAAACCGCGTCTCCCAGGCCGAGCCACGCCTGCCAGAAGAAGTTCGCCGCCTGGGCATCACCACGGTGAAAAGTGCGCCCGACCTGACCATGGTCGTGCACATGGTTTCGCCCAACGGCCGCTATGACATCGACTACCTGCGCAACTACGCCGTGCTGAACGTCAAGGACCGCCTGGCGCGCATCCAGGGCGTGGGTCAGGTGCAGATCTTCGGTGGTGGCGACTATTCCATGCGCGCCTGGCTGGATCCCCAGAAGGTGGCGCAGCGCGGCCTCTCTGCCGCCGATGTGGTGGCCGCCATTCGCGGCCAGAACGTACAGGCCGCAGCCGGCGTGGTGGGCCAGTCGCCCAGCTTGAAGGGTGTGGACATGCAACTGTCCATCAACGCACAAGGGCGTCTGCAGACCGAAGAAGAATTTGGCGACATCATCGTCAAGACCGGAGCCGACGGCGCGGTGACACGCCTGCGCGACGTGGCCCGTCTGGAGCTGGGTGCAGCCGACTATTCGCTGCGCTCGCTGCTCAACAACGACCCGGCCGTGGGCATGGGCGTGTTCCAGGCACCAGGCTCCAACGCACTGGACATTTCGGCCAATGTGCGCTCCACCATGGCCGAGCTGCAGAAAAACATGCCCGAAGGCGTGGAGTTTCGCATCGCCTACGACCCTACGCAGTTCGTGCGTGCGTCGATCAAGTCCGTGATCCAGACGCTGCTGGAGGCCGTGGCCCTGGTGGTGATCGTGGTGATCCTGTTCCTGCAGACCTGGCGCGCCTCCATCATTCCGCTGCTGGCCGTGCCGGTGTCGGTGGTGGGCACGTTCGCCGTGCTGCACCTGCTGGGTTTTTCCATCAATGCGTTGAGTTTGTTTGGCCTGGTGCTGGCCATCGGCATCGTGGTGGACGACGCCATCGTGGTGGTGGAGAACGTGGAGCGCAACATCGAGGCAGGCCTGAGCCCGCGCGAGGCGACCTACCGCGCCATGCGCGAAGTGTCCGGCCCCATCATCGCCATCGCCCTGGTGCTGGTGGCCGTGTTCGTACCGCTGGCCTTCATCAGCGGGCTCACGGGCCAGTTCTATCGCCAGTTCGCGGTGACGATTGCGATTTCCACCGTGATTTCGGCCATCAACTCGCTGACTCTGTCGCCTGCGCTCTCGGCGCTCTTGCTCCGTGGCCACCACGAGCCCAAGGACGCGCTGACGCGCGGCATGGACAAGGTGCTGGGCGGGTTCTTCCGCCGCTTCAACAGCCTGTTCCACCGTGGCTCGGAGGCCTACAGCGGCGGCGTCAAGCGGGTCATCGGCCGCAAGGCCTTGATGCTGGTGATCTACGCTGCGCTGGTCGCCGCCACCTGGGGTCTGTTCAAGATCGTTCCCGGTGGCTTTGTGCCGGCGCAGGACAAGCAGTACCTGGTGGGCTTTGCGCAACTGCCTGACGGCGCCACGCTGGACCGCACCGAAGACGTGATCCGCCGCATGGGCGAGATCGTCAAGACCAACCCCAATGTGGAAGACGCCATTGCCTTCCCGGGCCTTTCAATCAACGGCTTCACCAACAGCTCCAACTCGGGCATCGTGTTTGTCACGCTCAAGCCCTTTGCCGAGCGCACGCTCGCCGACCAGAGCGGTGGCGCCATCGCTGGCCAGCTCAACCAGGCCTTTGGCAGCATTCAGGAAGCTTTCATCGCCATGTTCCCACCGCCCCCCGTGGCGGGCCTGGGCACGACCGGCGGCTTCAAGCTGCAGATCGAGGACCGCGCTTCGTTGGGCTATGACGCCATGGATGCGGCCGTGAAGGCCTTCATGGCCAAGGCCTACCAGACGCCCGAGCTGGCCGGTCTGTTCACCAGCTGGCAGGTCAACGTGCCCCAGCTCTATGCGGCCATCGACCGTACCAAGGCGCGCCAACTCGGTGTGCCCGTGACCGACATCTTCGAGACGCTGCAGATCTACCTGGGCAGCCTGTACGCCAACGACTTCAACCAGTTTGGCCGCACTTACAGCGTGCGCGTCCAGGCCGATGCCGCCTACCGGGCGCGTGCCGAAGATGTGGGCCTGCTCAAGGTGCGCTCCACCACGGGCGAAATGGTGCCGCTGTCGGCGCTGATGAAGATAGAGCCCAGCTTTGGGCCCGAGCGTGCCATGCGCTACAACGGCTTTCTGGCTGCCGATGTGAACGGCGGGCCCGCGCCCGGCTTCTCCTCGGGCCAGGCCCAGGCGGCCATCGAACGCATCGCCGCCGAAACCCTGCCGCAGGGCATTGGTTTCGAATGGACCGAGCTGACCTACCAGGAAATTCTGGCCAGCAATTCCGCCGTGCTGGTCTTCCCCATAGCCATCCTGTTGGTGTTCCTGGTGCTGGCCGCGCAGTACGAAAGCCTGACACTGCCGATCGCCATCATTCTGATCGTGCCCATGGGCCTCTTGGCCGCCATGACGGGCGTGTGGCTCAGCGGGGGCGACAACAACGTGTTCACGCAGATCGGACTCATCGTGTTGGTGGGGCTATCGGCCAAGAACGCCATCCTGATCGTGGAGTTTGCCCGCGAACTGGAATTTGCCGGCCGCACGCCCGTGCAGGCCGCCATCGAGGCCAGCCGCCTGCGCCTGCGCCCGATTCTCATGACCTCGCTGGCTTTCGTGATGGGTGTGCTGCCCCTGGTGCTGTCCACCGGTGCCGGCGCCGAGATGCGCAGCGCCATGGGCGTGGCGGTGTTCGCCGGAATGATTGGCGTGACGGCCTTCGGCCTGTTCCTCACCCCGGTGTTCTATGTGGTGCTGCGCCGCATGGCCGGCAACCGCCCACTGCAGCAGCACGGCAGCCGCACAGCGCCGCTGGGCGATGAAGACCAGGGCGCGGGTCACGGTGCCTCAGCCTACCCTGTGATTGCTGCACCGCGCGGGCAGCACGAATGAGACGGAGTTTTTCAATGACGCTATTTTTTCCTCCCTCTATCGCACGCCTGGTGCCGCTGGCTGCGGCTCTGGCCTTGGCTGGCTGCATGAGTATTCCGGCGGTTCCGGAGCATGCCGGTGTGCCTGTGCCTGCCGCTTTCAGTGAAGCCGCTGACACCGTGTCATGGACTACGGCAGCTCCTGCCGAGGCTCAGCCGCGCGGCGCGTGGTGGTTGGGCTTTCGCGACCCGGTGCTGAACGATCTGGTGCAGCGGGCCGGCGACGGCAACACCACCGTGCAAGAGGCTGCAGCACGGCTGGCAGAGGCTAGGGCACTGCTGCGATCGGCTGATGCCAACCGCGCTCCGCAGATAGGCGTGTCCACCGGTGTGGCGCGCCAGGTGGGAACCAACACCGCCAACGGCACCACGCCCGCCACGCTGGCTACAGCCGGCTTGAATGTGTCGTACGAGCTCGACCTGTTCGGCCGCCTGTCGCAAGCCAGTATGGCGGCCCAGCTCGATGCCCAGGCGCGCAAGGCCTTGTTGCAGAGCACACTGCTCATGACACAGGCCGACGTGGCGCAGACCTATTTGCAGCTACGCGCTGTGCAAGCCGAACGCGCCTTGGTAGATGAAGGTCTGCAGGCCTATCAAAGCACGCTGCGCCTGACCGAGCGCCGCTTTCAGGCGGGTGATGTGGCCGAGCTGGACGTGGCCCGCGTGCAGACCGAGGTGGCCTCTACCGAATCCGACGCCCTGGCGCTGCAGCGCCAGCAGGCCCTGCTGACCCACGCACTGGCCGTGCTGGTGGGCGAGGTGTCCACGGGCTTTACCGTAGCGCCCGCTGCGGGCGAGGCGACGCTGCCGGTGATTCCTGCGGGCGTGCCCGGCACCGTACTGGCGCGCCGGCCCGACGTATCAGCCGCGCAGGCGGCTGTAATGGCCGCGCAAGCACGTGTGGGCGTGGCGCAGGCGGCGTGGTTCCCGGCCGTCACGCTGACGGGCAACGGTGGCTACGCATCGCCCGAGCTGGGCGACCTGCTCAAGTGGTCGGCACGGTCTTGGGGCATAGGCGCTCTGCTGTCGCTGCCGATCTTCGACGGCGGTCGACGCGCAGCGCAAGAGGAGGGTGCCCGCGCGCGGATGGATGCTGCCATGGCGGCCCATCGTGGTCAGGTGCTCACGGCGTTTCGCGAAGTGGAGGATCAGTTGAGCGCATTGCGCCTGCTGGACGGCCAAGCCCAAGCCCAGGGCCGCGCCGTGCAGTCTGCCGTACGTGCAACGCAACTGTCGGACTCGCGCTACCGCAACGGCATGGTCAGTCAGCTGGAGCTGCTGGACGCCCGCCGCAGCGAGCTGCGCAACCGCCGCCAGGCGCTGCAGGTGCGCACGGCGCAATACACAGCCACCGTGGCGCTGATCCGCGCGCTGGGCGGCGGCTGGGAAACGATGCCATTGGCAGGGGCAACCCTGCCGCAGAAATTTGCCGCTGCACAGCACTGACCCCAAGGCGTTAGACCAAGGCCAGGCACACACAGCAAGTTGAAAAATATCAGCAAGCCAGTGCATGCCGGGCAGTTGGAGCCGGTGCCCGACTCGTTCACGACGCAGACGAAAAGACAGCAGATGCAAATTTTGATGATTTTTATTCTTCAAACCGCATCCAATGGCTGATTGCCTGCGTATTCACTGATAAGCGATGGCAAGGCATGACTTGCCATCAATACAAAAGAGCTGGCTACAAAGCAAGCTTGTCTTTCACAATGGGGCATGAGCGCACCCCAACTGGATCAAGAGCTGATGGAACTTCTGGACCGAATCGCCGCGCATGAGGAGCTTGCGCTCAAGTGCCTGTACGACTTGACCTCGTCCCGGCTGTATGGACTCGCGCTGCGCATTCTGGGACACAAGGATTGGGCCGAAGACGTGCTGCAGGAAAGCTATCTTCATGTCTGGCGGGGTGCCGGTGACTATCGGGCCTCGCTCAGCCCGCCTCTGGCGTGGTTGGGGCTGGTAGTGCGCAGCAGGTCGCTGGACTTTCTGCGCCGCCGCCGGGCTGAGCGCCTGCATCTGCATGAAGACTTTGACGAAATGCAGACATCGCTTGCAGATTTGGGAGAGCAGGGACCGCAGCAACTTGCAGAAGCCAGCGAGCAGGCCCTGGTGCTGCAGCAGTGCTTGCAGCGGCTGGAGCAGCGCCAGCGTGAGCTGGTCAGTCTTTCTTATTTGCGCGACTTGAGCCACAGCGAGCTGGCTGTGCAGCTGCAGCTGCCACTGGGAACGGTGAAGACCTGGATCCGGCGCGGGCTGGAACAGCTGCGCCAATGCATGGCGCGCTATGTGTAAATTGCCGAAGCAAGCATCATGAACCTCGGCCAACACCCTCAACTGCTGGATCGCCTTGCGGCCTCATACGCGCTTGGCACCTTGAGAGGCGGAGCACGACGCCGTTTTGAAACCCTGGCGCGTGAGAACCCCCGAGTGCGCGCGGCGGCCTTGCTGTGGCAAGGACGCTGGTCGGCATTGCCTGAATTGCAGACGCCGCATACCCCCGATGCTGCCGTCTGGATTCGCATCAACAATCTGCTGCAGACGGAAAAGAGCAGGGCGGCTGCACAACCGGCGCCTGAGAGCACGACGAAAGTGGAGCTCGCTTCCATCCGCTCTGCTCTTGCATGGTGGCGCGGCGCTGCAATTGTGGGAGCTTGTGCCAGCGCGACTGTGCTTGCCATTGGGCTATGGTCAAACCAGAACATCAAGCAAGAAGCCGGCGCTCAGTTGGCTCAGCTGCGCACCGAGGTGCAGACGGCCCAGGCCGCGCTTGCTTCCGCGCCGCAAATTCAGTATGTGGCCGTGCTGGCGGACGCAAAATCCGATGCGTCCATGCTGGTCACCTTTGACCCCGCACACAACAGCCTGGTACTGCAACGCGTGGGCAACTTCCAGGAAGGACAGGATAAATCGCTGCAGCTATGGGCCTTGCCGCCACAAGGCGGGCCGCGCTCTCTGGGCGTTCTAGGACAGGAAAAATTGCTCAAGCTGACTGCAGGAGCATCGCAGGTGGAGGCCGTACCGGCCTTGGCCATAAGCCTGGAGCCCAAAGGAGGGGTTCCCAGCGAGACAGGGCCTACCGGGCCGGTTCTTTTCAAAGGCGCTTTGATCCGGCGCGATCTTTAGGATTGCCGGCTTGCGTTTCCCTCACTCTGTGAGGTAGCGCGGCCTTTCATGTGCAAGAAATCTCAGGCCCGCAAAGCGCAAGCCTCACTGTTGGAGAACTGAGATCAGGCAAGCTTTGGCGAGTGCAAAAACACCGCTTGTAAAGACAACACCATACAATGCCTGTTTTTGTTGCAAACGCATATTGCATTGCAGCAAAACAATGCATTTCAACACTCTCGGAAACAACGGAGATTTCTTACATGTCTTTTAGCAGCTCTGACGACGACAGCCAAACACGCTTTGCCCTGGGTTTTCTGTTTGCCCTGATTGCCCTGGTCGTTTCCGCCGTGGTGGGAACCGTGGTCTACAAGCGCGGCATCGCCCATGCGCCTGCAACTTCCGGCGCCAGCGCCCAGATGCCTGCAGGCAATGCCACCAATGTTCCTGTCATCGTGCAGGCAGATGTTGCCAGCGTCATCGTTGAAAACGGCGTGGTGAAGTTTTACTTTGCATCTGGTAAAGCTGAAGTGGCCGAAGGTGGCAATGTGGCCCTGGCAGATATCGTCAAGGGCGTTCAAGCCGGCAAGCGTGCGATGGTCTCTGGTTTCCATGACGCCACGGGCGGCGCTGAAATCAACGCCGAACTGGCCAAACAACGCGCTCAAGCCGTGCAGATTGCACTGATTGCTCTGGGCGTGGCCGAAGACAAGGTGGAGCTGAAAAAGCCAGAAGAATTGCAAGCCAGCGGCAGCAATGCAGAAGCTCGCCGTGTCGAGGTGATTCTGGTCGACTGATCTACACGCTTTTTCCAACAAAAAACCCGAGGGCGCATTTGCTGCCATCGGGTTTTTTGTTGTGTCATTCAGCTGTCTGAATCAGCGCAGGCCCGTGCCTTGACCGTGATCATCGCGGCGTTCAATCAGCTCAATCTTGTAACCATCTGGATCCGTCACAAAAGCGATCACCGTGGAGCCTCCTTTGACTGGGCCTGCCTCGCGTGTCACATTGCCGCCTGCAGCCTTGATCTTGTCGCAAGCAGCATAAGCGTCGGGTACGCCCAGGGCGATATGCCCATAAGCCGTGCCCATGTCATAGCTTTCTGTGCCCCAGTTATAGGTCAGCTCGATTTCAGCCTGTGCCGGATTACCGCCATCAAATCCCAAGAAGGCCAGCGAGTATTGGTACTCTTGGTTTTCTGACGTGCGCAGCAACGTCATACCAAGTACCTGGGTGTAAAAATCAATAGAGCGCTGGAGATTGCCAACGCGCAGCATGGTGTGAAGAAATCTCATGCCTTGATTGTGCCAGCCTCCCCACATCGTTGCTGACGAGGCAGAAGTACATTGCCAGTCAACCGATCCTGAAAATCGGGGAATTGGCTGCGCTGCCGGGTTGCTCGGCCAGCTGCTTTTCAAGCTTTGCTCGATAAGTCGCAGATTCTCGCGCTTGTAGGCTGATGCTCGCGCTGCATGGGCGGCGGTGTGATTGAAGGCCACAGCATCGGCAGTCATGCGCCCCCAGGTGGACTCCTAACTTTGTACTTGCGAAGCGTTGCCGGTGAAATTCCCAAGTGTCTAGCCACTTGGTCAATGTTGCCGTGAACGTCGTTCAGGAGAGTGAGGAGATGGGGGAGGTTGGCTTGTGATGGTGCTCTGTACATCACATTGGTTCGACAAGCCTAGATTGCCAAAGTCGCGGCAGAGCCAGTGCGCATCAATCGTCGTAGCATGCAATTTAACATAATATACATCGTATCTACTAAAGAAGAAGTTCGGACAGAGGCGTCACGACCGTGATACCCGCGCCCAGCTTGCTCAGAACTTCCGTGCCATGTACCGAAGCCTCGGTATGGATCTGCATGGCTGCGCGCAGTTTCTTCATGTGTCGACCAGGACTGTACATAACTGGGAATCCGGCAAACACGACATCCCGTATTCAGCGTACAGACTGCTGCGCCTGCTCAACCGCATGGAGCTGCCTGGCCAGGCGTGGCAAGGCTGGTGCTTCTACGGTGGCAAGCTGATTTCGCCTGAAGGTCGCTCGTTTGAGGGTAAGGACAGCAGCTGGTGGGGCCTGCTCCTTATGAGAGCGCGTGTGAACGACCGTCTACGGCAACGCTTGGGGGTCGAAGGCGCAGCGCGCACGGCCATGGGGGCAGCGGGCGCTGACCGCGTGGCCGGGAGCGTAGAGCCTCGTCCCACGGACGTGTCCGTGGGACGGCGCGAAGCGCCGGCCCTAGATTTATCTCATAGACACTTTAGAACATACACGGAGCAAAGCATTGCTGGATACGGCTTGCAGCCCCGTTTGAGCTACCACTACCAACCCCTGTTCAACGCAAAAAAGGATAAGCAATGAACGTACTCGAGCCTGTTCGTACCCGCGAGGACTGCATCAACTGGATCACACTCCAAGAGATTGAAACTGAGGTGTTCGGTGCTTACGCAGGTGCCCGCATGCATGCTCTCAAGCATGACTTTGCGGCTGATGTGCAGTCTGACCACCCTGATGATCACTTGATTCCTGGCTCCATTCTTCACGCTGATGGGTCCGCTTACCATGATCGTGGAATGTTCCTGGAATACATGCTCTGTGGCATTGTGTGGCGTCTTCAGGCGTTGGCTGAGCGTAAGGGGGTTGATCTAGGCAACAGCGATATAGGTGAAGCACTCACAGGGCCTGCAGGAACGATCGCAGACAAGCTAGCAGACCCCTACTTCAACTACTTGGCAGGTGAGGTTCAAACCATCACCAAGGCCGAGATAGAGGCCATGCCTCCTGCACAGCGCAAAGCCATGAAGAAGGCCCTGAGCAAGACCCCTGTGCGATGAACTGCGCACCCCAAAAGAAAGCCCCAGCGAGTGCTACCAACACTCCTGAGGCCATGAAAGGACAAGAATGATGGAACGGATTGTGGGGCGTGATCGCCTTGTTAGCACCTCTGGCGGTGGATACGAACTTGTTCGTCGCCCTCTTGGCAATGGCCATGTCGAGTGCACTGTTCGGGAACTGGTGACTTGGCACCATGCAGGCGAGTTGACCGAAGAGGCCTATCAACAGTATCTAGAGGCACGTGAGGCCAACGCTGAAGAGCGGCATCAAGCCAACCTGGAACGTGCAGCCAAGCGGGCCAAAACCCGTGTACGGCACCTGTGCAAGGCTGCCGGTGTGGATACCCTGCTCACGCTCACCTACCAGCAAAACATGACCGACTGGAGCCTGCTTAAGCGTCATGTCAAAGAGTTCAACCGTCGTATGGCTCGCCTGATTCCTGGCTGGTTTTACGTCGCTGCGTATGAACGCCAAGCCCGTGGGGCTTGGCACGTACACATGGCCGTGCATCGGGTTCCGCGCATGCTCGAGCATTCCCGTGGCGTCAAGGTCAAAAGCTACAGCGTCATACGCTCCGTATGGCATGCCGTCGTTGGTGAACTGGGCGGCAATGTGGACTTGCAAGCTAGCAAGCGCATGCGTGCACCATCCCGCATCGCCGCGTACCTGTCGAAGTACATGACCAAGGCCTTTGCGGATGGAGACGCCTGGAGCAACCGGTTCTCCTCTAGCAAGGGCCTATCTGTGCCCAAGCCTCAGCGCATCCGCTTTGTAGGTTGGAACATGCCTGACGTGCTACAGGCCGTGTTCGATGACCTGGACTCCGTCGGTTACCAGTGCTCAGAGCAGCTGAGTGTCCGGCTAAGCCACTTCAAGGATGCCTGCTGGTTCATTCTTGATACCAACATCCCCATGCGGGAACCCTCTTGGGCTGAGGCCTCCAGCAGCGCTTATTGGGCCTGATGGGGGTATCGGGGGCGTAGCCCCTGATGTAGCGAAGCGAAACCTTACAGGCTTCAATTAATCACTGGTGATCGCCGCGAATACTTCCGTTAAATGACCGGAAAGATTGATCGCGTCCTGATAAACAGAAAACTCTGCAAATAAATCCTCAGCCGGGGATAAATAGGGTTCATTTACTCGCAGATGAAGATTATTATCTCGGGGAGTCCAGATAATGCCTTATACATCGCATCTACCAAATAAGAAGTTCGGACTGCTGCGTCATGACCGTGATACCCGCCTCCAGTTTGCTCAGAATTTCCGCGCCATGTACCGAAGCCTGGGCATGGATCTGCATGGCTGCGTGCAGTTTCTTAATGTGTCGATCTGGACTGTACATAACTGGGAATCCGGTAAGCACGACACCCCGTATGCAGCGTTTAGTTTCCCAGCGCGTTGATGTGGCACACCAACGCTCTGAACAACTAAACGCGCGACTGAATCGCTCTGAACTCACCTCTTATCGCAATGTGCGTACACGCGTCATGGAGCGGCGTGCGGTGGATAGCGTCGAACGGCGTGCACTGGCCGCAGTTGCATCGCCTGTTGGACTGCTTGCCACTAGCCGTTGCTGGGCATCCAAAAGGCTTTTCATGTCCGCTGCGCGCTCTTGGGCCAGCGCAGCAGCGTTTTGAGCGGCCTGCAGTTGTGCATATGCATTGAGCAGGTCTTGCTCGCCACGTTCCTGGCGGGTTTGCAGTTCCTGGTATCGACTTTCAGCTTTGCGCTCCTGCTCCTGAGCGGTTTTGCGCGCAGCCGCAACTTCCTGTCGCGCTCGATCTAGTTCGGCCAGCATATGCCGCTCGTTGCCGGCGTATTGCTCGGCCAGGCGTTGCCGCTCCACGCCCGCGGCCTGGATTTCTTCGCCGTGCTTTTGCTGTTGTGCTTCACGCTGTTTGGCGGTATCGGCCAAGGTATTACGCATTTCATCCAGACGCACGTCCCTGTCTTGCAGCTGCTGCTGGACCTCATCCAGCCGTCTGGCCAGATCCTGGGCCTGAGCTTGGGCTGCCTGCAAAGCCTGGTTGAGCGCTTCTTTTTGCGCCTGCATTGCCACTTCGCGCTGAGCCAGCTGATCCTTTTGCTGCTGATGTTCAGCCAGGGACCGAGCTAGCAGCTCTTCGCGCTCACCCAGTACAGCGCTGGCCGCTGCGACGGCTTCTTCCTTGGCCGCGTTCCACAGATCTTGCGCCAGACGCTGTACCGGGTCAGGAACCGCTTGGGTAGTTCCAGCATCTTGCTCTCCCGCCACACCCAGGCGCTGACCCAGCGTGGCAAACCAGGTTTCCAGCATGGGGCTGACGGTATTGGGCGAGCCACGCCCTATGTGCTGGCGGACGCGCTCAATGGTCGGGCGCAGGCCTTGAGCTATCAATGCATCGGCGGCCGCCCAGACATCGGCCTCTTGCACGCCTCGTGACGTTGTTTTTGGAGTGTTTGTATTCATATCTTGATTTAACTAACGATAAGCGATGGTTATCGTGATCTACTTAATATATACGTAATACATCATACATGCCATGTATTTAATATTACATATGAAATTTTCATACAGAGTTTTTTCTACAATACACCGGGTTTGGCACTGAAAGCGCGCCAACGGAGCCGTCAAATGGCCAAATTCAGTTTCAATCGACGAAAACAGACCAATGACTCACAACCCAGGCTTGCTGTGGGGTATGACCGCGCGGCCCATCGGGCGGTCGTTTGAACGCCATGCATCGTCTGGTGCTTGGCCCCGACTTCCCTCGACGAGTCGGCGTCAGCGCTGTCTGGCTGCGCAGACAATAAAGACATGTCTATAAATTCGCGCTACCAGGGCTCGCCCTCCTCTTTTCTGGCGACCTTCACGCCAGAGGATCAACGCCTGCCAAGTGCTGAAAACCAGGTGATGGCAGTCGGGCTGCAAGCCGCGACCCAGGAGGCCATTCGTGAGCTGATGCGCGAGGGCGAGTCCGGCAACACCCGTACCAGCTATCAAAGTGCCATGCGTTACTGGGCTGCATGGCATGTGTTGCGGCTGGGCCGTCCCATGCAGCTGCCGCTGGCAACGGCGGCCGTGTTGCAATTCATTGTTGACCATGCCCAGCGACAGACGCCCAACGGCCTGATGAGCGAAATGCCCGATGAAGTCGACGAGGCGCTGGTGCTCGCAGGCTACAAGGGCAAGAAAGGCCCGCCGTCACACAACACGCTGGTGCACAGAATTGCGGTGTTGTCGAAAGCGCATCAGGTACACGGGCTGGTCAACCCCTGCCAGGACGGCGCGGTGCGCGAGCTGATGTCGCGTACCCGCAAGGCCTATGCCCGCCGGGGCGAGCAACCGCAGAAAAAAGAGGCGCTGACCCGCGATGTACTGGAAGAACTGCTGACCACCTGTGACGACAGTCTGCGCGGCTTGCGCGATCGTGCCTTGCTGTTGTTTGCCTGGGCCAGTGGCGGGCGGCGCAGGTCCGAGGTGGCGGGGGCCGACATGCGCTATTTACGCTCCGTAGGGCCTGAGGACTTCATCTACACGCTGGTGCACAGCAAGACCAACCAAAGTGGTGCCGACGCACCCGAAAATCACAAACCTGTAACAGGCCGCGCCGCCCAAGCTTTGCGCGATTGGCTGCAGGCCGCGCAGATCAATGAAGGACCGATATTTCGCCGTATTCGCAAAGGCGGCCATGTGGCCGAACCGCTGACCCCAGCCGCAGTGCGTAATATCGTCAAGGAGCGCTGTGCGCTGGCGGGCGTGGAAGGCGATTTTTCGGCCCACTCGCTGCGCTCAGGCTTTGTGACGGAAGCGGGCCGGCAGAACGTGCCCCTGCCAGACACCATGGCCTTGACCGGTCACCACAGCGTGAACACGGTGATGGGCTATTACCGTGCAGATACGGCTTTGCAAAACCGGGCTGCGCGCCTGCTTGATGAGCCCAAAAAGAAAAGCTGAGCGCAAGCCGTAAAAATGCGGCTGAAATTTCGCAGGCATGCGCCGCTTGCCACAGCACATACCTGCCGTTTATCCGCTTTTGAGGCTTTAGCCCAGCGCCGCAATTACATCCGCCGGTGCCTGCACCAGTTCGATCAGCACGCCTTCGCCGGCAATGGGAAATTCGTCATTGCTCTTGGGGTGCAAAAACGTGATGTCATAGCCGGCCGCGCCTTTGCGGATGCCGCCCGGTGCAAAGCGCACGCCGTTGGCCGTCAGCCATTCCACGGCCTTGGGCAGGTCGTCGATCCACAGACCGATGTGGTTGAGCGGCGTGGCGTGCACGGCGGGCTTTTTCTCAATGTCCATGGGCTGCATGATGTCCACTTCCACCTTCATCGCGCCCTTGCCCATGGCCAGAATGTCTTCGTCCACATTCTCGCGCTCGCTCTGGAAGGTGCCGGTCTGCTCCAGACCCAGCATGTCCACCCACAGCTTTTTCATGCGGTTCTTGTCGGTGCCGCCGATGGCCACTTGCTGAATACCCAGAACCTTGAAAGGACGGTTGCTCATGAAATACTCCTTGATTGATAGCTGCCTGCGCAATCAGGTAAAGCGCTTCAGCCTGTTTTTGCATTGATATGTGATCACACCTCGCCCAGCAGCCAGCTGCTGGCCATGGCGAAGTACTCGCGCAGCCAGGCGTTGAAGCGGGTTGCCAGCGGCGTTGCCGCGGCCACGGGATAGATGGCGCTGAGGTTTTGCCGTTTGGCAATGCCCATGGCGCGCATCAGATGAAAGTCGCTGCTGACCATGACCGTGGCCGCATCGGGCCCCACTCCGCGCTCGGCCAGCAAGGGGCGACTGAGCTGCAAGTTCAGTTCGGTGCTGGTGCTTTCCTGCTCCAACACCAGCCGCTGTGGCGCAATACCATGGCGCTGCTGCAGATAACGGGCCATCACGGCGGCTTCGGATTCCTTCTCGCCCCAATCCACGCCGCCGCACACGGCAATCAAGGCCTGGGGCTGCAACCGGGCCAGCTCGGCCGCCGTATCCAGGCGGCTGGCCAGCACCGGCCGCGGATGACCGTTCAAAGTGCCGCTACCCAACACCACAATGGCTTGCACTGGCGGCACTTGGGCCGGCTCCAGACCCAGGCCTGACAAACGGCTCCAGAACAGTCCAAGACTGATCAGCCACAGCGCAAATGCCATCCAGCCTATGGCCCAAAGCCGTGCATGCAGTGACCTGGCCTTGCGCCAACGCTGAACCGGCTTCCATTTCCAGGCCAACAATACGGCCGCCAAGCCCAGCACCGCCGGCACCAGCGCACCCACATTGAAATGGCCCAACAGCATCAACACGAGGGCATCGACCAGCAGCACCACTCCCACCAGGCTTAGCAGGCTGCGCGGCAAGCAGCCGCTGCGGCTTGCCGATGATTCGTATGCATTCAAATTCATAGCTGATGGTGCTTGTTCATCCAGGGCTAGAGCCAGTTGGCATTGAAAAACCCGCAAGGCTTTGCGGCCAGGCGGGCTTGGGTGATATCAGGCAGTGCTTACGCAGCCGCCTGATTCCGGTACCTCACTCGAACTGGAGAATGATGTCGTCCACAGCCAAGGAATCGCCCTTGCTGGCCGAGACCTTGCTTACCACGCCGTCCTGTGCCGCGAAGAGGATGTTTTCCATCTTCATGGCTTCGATGACGGCCAGCTTTTCGCCAGCTTGCACCTTCTGACCGGGCTGCACGGCCACATCGACCAAGAGGCCGGGCATGGGCGAGAGCAGGAACTTGGACAGATCGGGCGGTGCCTTGTAAGGCATGAGCTGGTGCAGCTCGGCACCCTTGGGCGAGAGCACCAACACATCGGCTTGCGTGCCGTTGTGAATCACGCGCAGAGCCAGCGGATTCTTGGGCGTGCCGCGCTCGATCTGGCAGGTGAAAGGCTTGCCGTTGCAGCTGCCGCGCACGACCAGATCACGAATATCAGCATTGCTGCGGAACTCGTAGGTCTTGCCGTTGACGACGACCTTGCAGACACGGGACAGTGCGTCGAAATCGGTGACCTCACCGCTCACATACTGGTTGTTGCCTTCGGCGCCCAGCACCGCAGCCGTGTAGCGCTCGCCCACCTGCACGTTGTGGCCTTGCATCTGGCCGGTGATGGTCGATGCGCGCGCGCGGTAGCGGCGGTTGCGGAACAGTGCCAGGGCCACCAGAAAATCCGGATCGCTGTGAGGCACGTCCTCGGCATGGAAGCCGTGGCTGTAATGCTCGGCGATGAAGCCGGTATTGAACTCGCCCGTCACAAACTTGGGATGGGCCAGCAGCGCGGCCTGGAACGGGATATTGGAGCTGATACCGCGAATGGCAAAGCCGTTCAGAGCTTCACGCATCTTGGCAATGGCTTCGTTGCGATCCTTGCCGTGCACGATGAGCTTGGCAATCATCGAGTCATAGAACATGGGGATCTCGCCACCGTCATACACGCCGGTATCCACGCGCACGCCTTGCAGGTGCTCGGTATCGGCCTGCCACATGGTCTGCTCGGGAGGCGAGAAGCGCACCAGGCGGCCGGTCGATGGCAGGAAGTTGCGGAAAGGATCTTCGGCATTGATACGGCACTCGATGGCCCAGCCGTCGCGCTTGACATCGGCCTGAGCGAAGGACAGCTTCTCGCCAGCAGCCACGCGGATCATTTGCTCGACCAGATCCAGGCCGGTGATGCACTCGGTGACCGGGTGTTCCACCTGCAGACGGGTGTTCATTTCCAGGAAGTAGAAGTCCTGGTCCTTGCCGACCACGAATTCCACGGTGCCGGCGCTTTGGTACTTCACGGCCTTGGCCAGTTGCACGGCCTGCTCACCCATGGCTTTGCGGGTTTCCTCGCTGATGAAGGGCGAAGGCGCTTCCTCGATCACCTTCTGGTGGCGGCGCTGAATCGAGCATTCACGCTCATTCAGATACACCACATTGCCGTGGCTGTCGCCCAGAATCTGGATTTCGATATGGCGCGGTTCCTGCACAAACTTCTCGATGAAGATGCGGTCGTCGCCAAAGCTGTTGCGGGCTTCGTTCTGGCAGCTGGCAAAGCCTTCAAAGGCTTCCTTGTCGTTGAACGCAACGCGCAAGCCCTTGCCGCCGCCGCCGGCCGAAGCCTTGATCATCACGGGATAGCCAATGCCCTTGGCGATTTCCACGGCCTGCTCGGGGCCGGCTATGGCATCGTTGTAGCCAGGAATGGTGTTGACCTGGGCCTCGTTGGCCAGCTTCTTGGAAGCAATCTTGTCGCCCATGGCGGCAATCGAATGCGCCTTGGGACCGATAAAGGCAATGCCTTCGTCTTCGCAGCGCTTGGCAAAAGCCTCGTTTTCGCTCAGAAATCCATAGCCGGGGTGAATGGCTTGCGCGCCGGTCTGCTTGGCCGCTGCAATGATGCGGTCGGCCACCAGATAGGACTCACGGCTGGGTGCAGCACCGATGTGCACGGCCTCATCGGCCAGCTTCACATGGCGTGCATCTTTGTCCGCATCGGAATAGACCGCCACGGTCTGGATGCCCATTTTGCGGGCAGTAGCAATCACGCGGCAGGCAATTTCTCCGCGGTTGGCAATCAGGATTTTGGTAAACATGTTGTCTGCTTCCTTCGGTTTTTATCTCGAGAATTGAGCGAGCGGAGATCCGGGCGCTCGATCAACTGCACTTCAGATTTTTCTAATCGCACGCCAAGCCAACGGCTCAGGCCGTCCTTGTCGTGCGTGGATAAGGGTTGGGCCACATCCAGCACCACCACACTGGCCGGTTGAGAGCCATCGCCAGCGGAACGCTCGCCCTGCGCCAGGGTCAGCGCGCAGACCAGCGGTTGCTGGGCCTGCACTTCCTCAAGCAGTGCCCGGGCATCGACCGGCTTGACGGCCGGTGCTTCGGCCACAGCCTTGGCTTGAGCCACATCCTGCTGCAGGCTCTTGAGCTGTGCATCCATGGACTTGACCTGTTCCACCAGCGTGCGGTTCACACCGTCCTGCAGCTCCTGGCGCAGCTTTTCCACATTGAGCGAATCGTCTACGGCATCGCGCATCAGCACCGTCACATCGGCCTGACCATTGCTGAGCATGCGACGCTGCACCTGCTCGCGCAGCTGATCTTCGTCGGTGCTGCCCACCAGGGTCAGGCGCAGCGTGCGTGCTTCAGCGTCCACCTCATGCATAAGTACATGGCTTTTGGGCTCTGCCTCCAGCTCCCGCGCCACGCGAACTGCGGCACTGGTAAACACCTCTTGCTGCACCAGGCGATAAGCCATCCACACACTGGGCACCAGCACCGCCGTCAAGCCCAGCACGATGATGAGGCGGTGACGCTTGCGGGTCGCTTCGTCAAGCTCGCCCTGCCGTGGCAGGCGCAGCAGCTTGGCCACCCCCAAGGTGGAGGCACCAATGAACATGCCGTTGATGACGAACAGGTAAAAAGCACCACCGAACATGTCCCAGCGGCCATGCGCAATGCCAAAGCCTGCGGTGCACAGCGGGGGCATGAGGGCTGTGGCAATGGCCACGCCCGGCACGATGTTGGAGAAGCTGCGGCGCGTGACCGCCACCATGCCGGCCGCACCACCGAAAGCGGCGATGAGCACATCCCACAGCGTGGGAAAAGTGCGCGCCATCAGCTCGGACTGGGGCTGCTCCAAGGGGCTGAGCGTGAAGTACAGCACCGAGGTGAGCAGGCTCAGGACGACGAAGATGACCAGGTTCTTGCCCGCCATGCGGATCAGACCCAGGTCTTGTACCGCCGCACCGTAGCCCAGACCGACGATGGGCCCCATTAGCGGTGAAATCAGCATGGCGCCAATGATCACGGCCGTGGAGTTCGTATTGAGTCCCACCGACGCAATCAGGATGGCGAAAAACAGCACCCACAGGTTGGTACCGCCAAATTGCGCGCCCGAACGCACCGTCGCGTCAATGACGGACGGCTCCTGCTGATCCTGGCGCAGGTCAAACAGAAAAAGCAGGTTCTGGCGCACGATTACAGCGCTTTCACAACGGGATGTTGCCGTGCTTGCGCCACGGATTCTCAAGCTGCTTGTTCTTGAGCATCTCGAGGCTGCGGCAGATGCGCTTGCGCGTCTCGTGCGGCTGGATCACATCGTCGATAAAGCCGCGGGCGCCGGCCACAAAGGGGTTGGCAAAGCGGGCCTTGTATTCGGCTTCGCGGGCGGCCAGCTTCTCGGGGTCGTTCTTGTCCTCGCGGAAGATGATCTCCACCGCGCCCTTGGCGCCCATCACGGCAATTTCGGCATGGGGCCAGGCCAGGTTCACGTCGCCGCGCAAGTGCTTGGAAGCCATCACGTCGTACGCACCGCCGTAGGCCTTGCGGGTGATGACGGTGATTTTCGGCACCGTGGCTTCTGCATAGGCGTACAGCAGCTTGGCACCGTGCTTGATGATGCCGCCGTATTCCTGGCTGGTACCGGGCATGAAGCCGGGCACATCCACAAAGGTCACCACGGGGATGTTGAAGGCATCGCAAAAGCGCACGAAACGCGCGGCCTTGATGGAGGACTTGATATCCAGGCAGCCTGCCAGTACCAGGGGCTGGTTGGCCACCACGCCTACGGTCTGGCCGGCCATGCGGGCAAAACCGATGAGGATGTTCTTGGCGTACTCGGGCTGCAGTTCGAAGAAATCGCCATCGTCCACGGTCTTGAGGATCAGCTCCTTCATGTCGTAGGGCTTGTTGGCGTTCTCGGGCACCAGCGTATCCAGCGACAGATCGGCGCGGTTCACCGGGTCGGTGGTCTCGCGCACCGGGGCCTTTTCCTTGTTGTTCAGCGGCAGGTAGTTGTAGAGACGACGCAGCATCATCAGTGCTTCAACGTCATTCTCGAAGGCCATGTCGGCCACACCGCTCTTGGTGGTGTGGGTAATGGCGCCGCCCAGTTCTTCGGCCGTGACTTCTTCGTGGGTCACGGTCTTCACGACTTCGGGGCCGGTCACGAACATATAGCTCGAGTCCTTGACCATGAAGATGAAGTCGGTCATGGCGGGCGAGTACACGGCGCCGCCGGCGCTGGGGCCCATGATCATGGAGATCTGGGGCACAACGCCCGAGGCCAGCACGTTCTTCTGGAACACGTCGGCATAGCCGCCCAGGGAGGCCACGCCTTCCTGGATACGTGCGCCACCCGAATCGTTCAGACCGATGACGGGAGCGCCGACCTTCATGGCCTGGTCCATCACCTTGCAGATTTTTTCGGCATGGGTTTCGGACAGCGCGCCACCGAACACGGTGAAATCCTGGCTGAACACAAAGACCAGGCGGCCATTGATCATGCCGTAGCCGGTGACCACGCCGTCACCGGGGATCTTGGTGTTTTCCATGCCGAAGTCCGTGCAGCGGTGCTCCACGAACATGTCCCACTCTTCGAAGGTGCCGTCGTCCAGCAGCAACTCGATGCGTTCACGCGCCGTGAGCTTGCCCTTTTTGTGCTGCGCATCGATGCGCTTTTGTCCCCCACCCAGCCGGGCGAGTTCTCGCTTGGCTTCCAGCTGCTTCAGGATATCGTCTTGCATGCTTGTCCTCTAACGTGATTTGGTTGTTTGTCTCGCAATGTTTGCTAGTGCGATGCTATGGTTAAGTGAGCTGCTTACGCTTACTTCATTTGAGCTAGAAGCAGATTTCTTGCCGCTGTACTGGCGGCGATGCGACCCGCAGCCACATCGGCTTGCAATGCGGGCAGCATAGCCTTGACCTCGGTGTGCTGGCGAAACGCCTGCTTGAGGCCGAAGTCGATACGCTCCCACATCCAGGCCAGCGACTGCTTTTCGCGGCGCAAGGCCAGGCGGCCATTGCTGGTCTGCATGTCCTTGAAGCTGGCAACCGCCGCCCAGAAAGCATCCACCCCCTGGCCCAGCAAGGCACTGATCTGCAGCACGCGCGGCTGCCACAGGGCGCCGTGGGTTGCATGGTCAGGATTGCCATGCATGCCCAGCAAGCGCAGGCTGGAGGTGATTTGCGCCTGGGCGCGGGTGGCGGCATGGGGATCGATATCGGCCTTGTTGATGACCACCAGATCGGCCAGTTCCATCACGCCTTTTTTGATGGCCTGCAGATCGTCGCCCGCATTGGGCAGCTGCAGCACGCAGAACATGTCCGTCATGCCGTGCACGGCGATCTCGCTCTGGCCCACTCCCACGGTCTCGACGATGACCACGTCATAGCCGGCCGCTTCGCAGACCAGCATGGCTTCGCGGGTCTTCTCAGCTACGCCGCCCAGCGTGCCGCTGCTGGGGCTGGGGCGGATATAGGCCTGCAGATTCATGGACAGATGCTCCATGCGGGTCTTGTCGCCCAGGATGGAGCCGCCGGAGACGGTGGACGAGGGATCGATCGCCAGCACTGCCACCTGCAGACCCTGAGCAATCAAGTACAGGCCCAGCGCCTCGATGAAGGTGGATTTACCCACGCCCGGTACGCCACTGATGCCTAGCCTGAAAGACTTGCCCGTATGCGGCAGCAGGGCCGTGAGCAAGCCGTCGGCCTGCTCGCGGTGGTCGGCACGCGAAGATTCCAGCAAGGTAATGGCCTTGGCCATGGCCCGGCGGCGCACGGCGGGTTCGCCGTGCAGGATGCCGTTTTGCATTTGCTCAGGAGTCACTTGGATCGCCTTTGCTCTGTATGCGACCGGGGCCGATCAAAGACCGTTGGCCTTCTTGATCTGCTCGAGCACGTCCTTGGCGCTGGCAGGAATCGGGGTGCCGGGGCCGTAGACGCCCTTGACGCCGGCGTTGTACAGAAAATCATAGTCCTGGGCAGGAATCACGCCGCCCACGAAGACGATGATGTCGTCCGCGCCTTGTTTTTGAAGCTCGGCAATGATGGCGGGCACCAGAGTCTTGTGACCGGCGGCCAGGGTGGAGACACCCACGGCGTGCACATCGTTTTCAATCGCCTGGCGGGCGCATTCCTCGGGTGTCTGGAACAGCGGGCCCATGTCCACGTCAAAGCCCAGATCGGCAAAGGCGGTAGCCACCACCTTGGCGCCACGGTCGTGACCGTCCTGACCCAACTTGGCAATCATCACGCGAGGGCGGCGACCCAGGGCGTCGGAGGCGGTGTTGATTTCTTCCTTGAGCTTGTCCCAGCCTTCGGCGGAGTCATAAGCGGCAGCGTACACACCGGTCACCTTTTGCGTATCGGCGCGGTGGCGGCCGTAAACCTTTTCCAGCGCGTCGGAGACTTCACCCACGGTGGCGCGCAGGCGCACGGCCTTGATGGCCAGATCCAGCAGATTGCCCTGGCCAGAATCTGCTGCGGAAGTGAGAGCAGCCAGCGCTTGTTCCACCTGGGCTGCATCGCGTTTTTCCTTGATATCCTTCAGGCGGTTGATCTGGCCGTCGCGCACCTTGACGTTGTCGATTTCCAGAATGTCGACCGGGTCTTCCTTGGCCAGCTTGTACTTGTTGACGCCGACGATGACTTCCTTGCCGGAGTCGATGCGGGCCTGCTTTTCGGCGGCGGCGGCTTCGATCTTGAGCTTGGCCCAGCCCGAATCCACGGCAGCGGTCATCCCGCCCATGGCATCCACTTCCTCGATGATGGCCCAGGCCTTGTCAGCCATTTCCTGGGTCAGCTTTTCCATCATGTAGGAACCGGCCCAGGGGTCGATCACATTGGTGATATGGGTTTCTTCCTGAATGATCAGCTGGGTATTGCGGGCAATACGGGCGGAGAACTCGGTAGGCAGGGCAATGGCTTCATCCAGCGCATTGGTGTGCAGCGACTGGGTGCCTCCAAAGACGGCTGCCATGGCCTCGATGGTGGTGCGCACCACGTTGTTGTAGGGGTCTTGCTCGGTCAGCGACCAGCCGGAAGTCTGGCAGTGGGTGCGCAGCATCAGGCTCTTGGGGTTCTTGGCACCGGTCTTTTGCATGATGCGGCACCACAGCAGGCGGGCAGCGCGCATCTTGGCCACTTCCAGATAGAAGTTCATGCCAATCGCCCAGAAGAAGGACAGACGGCCCGCAAAAGCGTCAACGTCCATGCCTTTTTCCACGGCCGTCTTCACGTATTCCTTGCCGTCGGCCAGGGTGAAGGCCAGCTCCAGCGCCTGGTTGGCACCGGCTTCCTGCATGTGATAGCCAGAGATCGAGATCGAGTTGAACTTGGGCATGTTCGCGCTCGTGTACTCGATGATGTCGCCGATGATCTTCATCGACGGCTTGGGCGGATAGATATAGGTGTTGCGCACCATGAACTCTTTCAGAATGTCGTTCTGAATCGTTCCGGAGAGCTGGTCCTGCGACACGCCTTGTTCTTCGGCCGCCACCACATAGCCGGCCAGCACGGGCAGCACGGCGCCGTTCATGGTCATGGAGACCGAGACCTTGTCCAGCGGGATCTGGTCGAAGAGCACCTTCATGTCTTCCACCGAATCGATGGCCACGCCGGCCTTGCCCACATCGCCCGTCACGCGGGGATGGTCGGAGTCATAGCCACGGTGCGTGGCCAGATCGAAGGCCACGGAAACGCCTTGACCACCGGCAGCCAGGGCCTTGCGATAGAAGGCATTGGATTCCTCGGCGGTGGAAAAACCCGCGTACTGGCGAATCGTCCATGGACGGCCTGCGTACATGGTGGCCTGAGGACCGCGAATATAGGGAGCAAAACCCGGCAGCGTGTCGGTGTAGTCCAGATCGGCAGTGTCTTGCGCCGTGTACAGAGGCTTGACGGTGATGCCGTCCGGCGTGACCCAGTTCAGATTGTTGATGTCTCCACCGGGGGCCGCCTTGTTGGCCGCCTTGTTCCAGGCTTGCAGATCAGCAGCGGGAAATTCGGTCTGGCCCTGGGCTGTCGGGTTCTCTTGGCTCATGGTGTCTCTCTTGTCCTGTGCGCGAAACGCGACGAAGTTTTGAGTGGAATTGCGGTGAAGTACCTAGATGTCGCAAGTGTACATTATTCATAATTATGAATTCAAAATACTCAGCATCTACAATCGGGTGACATGACAAGAAAAACTTTGACCCCCAGCGCACTGTACGAACAAGTGGCGGAGCAGTTGCGCCAGCGCATCTTTCAGCATGAGCTGGCGCCGGGCGCCTGGATTGACGAACTCAAGCTTGCCGAGGAATACGGCATCAGCCGCACGCCTTTGCGCGAGGCGCTGAAAGTGCTGGCAGCCGAAGGGCTAGTCACCATGAAGGTGCGCCGTGGCGCCTATGTGACCGAAGTCTCGCCCAAAGATATTGCCGACGTCTACCACCTACTGAGCTTGCTGGAAGCAGATGCTGCCAAGGTTGTGGCCGATACAGCCAGCGACGAGCAACTGGCCGCCTTGCGTGAAACCCACCAGCAGTTGGTGGACAACACCGATGATGCGGATCGCTTCTTCGAGCTCAACGAGAGCTTTCACATGCAAATCCTGGACTACGCAGACAATCGCTGGCGCGATCAGCTGGTGGCCGATCTGCGCAAGGTCATGAAGCTCAACCGCCACAAGTCACTTTTCAAGCAAGGCCGCATCAAGGATTCGCTGGCTGAGCACGAAGCCATCATGTCTGCTTTGCTGCAGCGCAATGGAGACATGGCGGCCACGGCGGTACGCGAGCATTTCAACAATGGGCTGGTAGCCGCCACCTAACCGCAGCAACGCGGCTTTTCCGCGCGGCATCACTTCGCCTGCGCTTCAGGCGAAAAAATTGCGGCCAGTGCAGCGACGGCTTTGGTGCACGACGCCCAGCCCAGATCCCGCAGCAAATGCCGAGCATGGCCTTGTAAGACGATTCTGATCGGGCATCAGTTTTGTCCTGCACACACAAACACCTACATATTTCACTAGCTGAAATTACCCATTTCGTGGGAAGCTATAGATGTAACTGAATGCTCAACACATTCCAACAGGATTTCTCGTAATGCTGGCCCACTTTTTCTGGAGCGGTCCCTCAGATGCGTCCCCAACCATGGGCGAGCATGATCCATGGCTGGTTCTGCTCTCGTTTCTGGTCAGCGTGATTGCTTCCAGCCAGGCCCTGCGTCTGGCTGCATTGGCGCAAAAAGCCGTTACGCCGCAATTGCGCATGCTGGCCATTGGCAGCGGCAGTCTCAGCCTGGGCGCCGGCATCTGGGCCATGCATTTCATTGCCATGCTGGGATACACCCCGCATGCCGATGTGAAATATGACTTGCCGCTGACCATACTCTCCCTCTTCCCAGGCATTGCCGCTTCGGCCGTGGTGCTGGCGCTGCTGGCCAGGCCACGACTGCAGCGCTTGCAGCTGATTTTGGGAGGAATTCTGGTGGGCCTAGGCATTGCTGCCATGCATTACAGCGGCATGGCTGCCATGCAAACGCATTCGCCGCACCAGTATTCCGCCCCCTGGTTTGCGCTGTCGCTGCTGGTGGGTGCTGCGCTGGCCATGTTGGCACTTTGGGTGCGCTTCGGTCTGGCGCGCGCTGATCTATCGCATTCGCTGGCCCGCAAGATGGGGGCATCCATCATCATGGGTGGCGCCATTGCCGGCATGCACTACACCGCCATGCTGGCATTGCGCGTAAGCGGTGGGTATGAGAGCGCGCTGTATGAGCAGACGCATGGCGACGACTCCCAGATTCTGGCCCTGACGATTGCCCTGGTCGCACTGGGTGTAGGCAGCCTGATCGTCCAGGCCAATGCCTTGTTGCATTACCGCTCACGATGGATGATTGAAGACATGAATGCCGCCCATTTGCGCGCCCTGGTGCAAATGGCTGCAGACGGCATCATCTGCATAGACACTTGCGGCATCGTGCTTGATTACAACCCTGCCGCCCAACGTATCTTTGGCTGGAGCGCGCAGGAGGTCATAGGCCGGAGCGTGAAAATGCTCATGCCCGCCGCCTTGGCCGATCAGCACGACCACTATGTCTTGCAGCACGAGAAGATTCAGCAAGAAGGCGGCCCCCCCCTCAAGGACAAGGTCTCGGAAGTGCTGGCCCAGCACAAGGACGGCTCGCTGATTCCACTGCGTCTGGCGCTCAGTCAAGCCGACGCCCGCGGGCAACGCATGTATGTGGGTATCCTGACGGATCTGAGCGAGCAGAAGAAGACTGCACGCGATCTGCGCATTGCCGTTACCGTGTTTGAGCACAGCTTTGAAGGTGTGGTGGTACTGGATGCCAACCGTCGCGTAGTGGACATCAATCCGGCCTACGAGCGCATGAGTGGCCTGGCGCGCAAGACTGCGCGCAACAAGGAATTTTCAGCCCTGTACATCGATATCGCCGATGATGCCAGCGCAACGGCAAGCGTTTCCAGCATCTGGACCGAAGTTCTGCGTACCGGCCACTGGCAAGGCGACTGGAAGCTGTTGCATACCGGCAACCCGCACCATCTGTCCATCACCGCAGTGCGTGATGAGCATGACCGGGTACACCACTACATCGGCGTTTGCTATGAAGGCATCAGGCAGCAGCAGTCCGTCTTGCATTGACGACCGGTTGCGAGTACCGCATTTTGCTTCTAAATAAATAGCAATATCCGGATATATCTATTGGGCTTGCGGCCTGTTTTCTCTATATTTGCAGCGCGACAGCTCGTGGATGGCCCGGGCAGGTCGCGGCGTCTGCCGGCCCGTAGCGTACAAGCAGCTATTATTCCGAGAGCTGCAGAAATAGCTGCCATGGCATATCGCCCGGCAGCTGGCTCGCTCCAAGTCCGCTTATCTCCCAGGATTCGACCCATGACAAATTCCACTGCCACCGCCGTGCTGGAAATGGCCAATCTGCCGGCTTCCATCACCCAGGCACAGACTTTGCCGCAACTGCTGGCGCTGCGCGTGAGCGAGACACCGGAGGGCGAGGCTTACCGCAGTTTTGACGAAAGCCGCCAGCAATGGAGCAGCCTGAGCTGGAAGCAGACAGCGGAACGTGTGCTGCAATGGTGCAAGGCCTTGGCCGCCCAGCAGTTGCCCGCTGGCGCGCGCGTGGCCATTTTGCTGCCCAACGGCCTGGATGCCATGACCATAGACCAGGCCAGTCTGCGCTGCGCCCTGGTACCGGTGCCGCTGCACGCCATCGATAACGCCGGTAGCGTGGCCTATATCCTGGCCGATTCCGGTGCCTCCTTGCTGCTGGTGGCCGACGCCAAAGCCTGGCAAAAAATATGCGCCACGGGCCAGAGCCTGCCCGAACTCAAGGCCGTCATCCTGGCCCCTCAGGGCAAGGCGGCACAAGAAGGCTACGACCCTCGGTCGCTGGTCGATGAAAACGCTTTGCCAGAAGTGCAGGCATTGCAGCAAATACCGCTGCTTCCTCTGCCTCAGTGGCTGGCCAAGGGCCGGGAACAAAACAGGCCCTTGCCTGCGCCGCCGGCCGAAGAGGACCTGGCAGGCATCGTCTACACCTCGGGCACCACGGGCAAGCCCAAAGGCGTGATGCTGACTCACCGCAACGTGGTCAGCGACCTGCATGCCGTCATGCAGCGGGTACAGGCTTTCCCTAGCGATGTGTTTCTCTCGTTTCTGCCGCTGTCGCATACCTTTGAACGCACCACGGGCTACTACCTGGCGGTGGCCTGCGGCTCCTGCGTGGCCTATGCCCGATCGGTGGCTCAGATTGCCGAGGACATGAAGACCGTCAAGCCCACGGTGCTCATCTCCGTGCCACGCATCTATGAGCGCGTGAATGCCAAGATTGTCGAGACGCTGGCCAAATCGCCATTCAAGCACCAGCTTTTCAACGCTGCCGTGGCGGTAGGGTGGAAACGTTTTTGCCAAGCCCAGGGCATCAAGCCCGAAGCGGGCGCTGCCGAAACCGATACGAACTCCGGCGGCTGGATGCAGCATCTTCCCTGGTGGCTGCTGCAAATACTGGTTGCCAAACCGCTGCTGGCCCAGTTTGGCGGGCGCTTACGCGCCGCAGTCAGTGGTGGCGCGCCACTGTCGGCCGCCAACGCCCGCGTATTTCTGGGTCTGGGCCTGCCCTTGATACAAGGCTACGGCATGACGGAAACCGCACCTGTCGTGGCGGCTAATGCGCTGGACGACAACCATCCGGCCACCGTAGGGCGGGCCTTGCCCACTGCCGAGTTGCGCATTGGCGAAGATCGCGAACTGCAGATTCGTGGCCCCATGGTGATGCGCGGCTACTGGAACCGCCCCGAAGACACGGCCAAGACCTTTACCGCAGACGGCTGGCTCAAGACCGGCGATCAAGCCGTCATGGAAGACGGACGGGTTCGAATTCAAGGACGCATCAAAGAGATCATCGTCACCTCTACCGGCGAAAAAGTGCCGCCCAACGATGTGGAGCAAGCCATCATGGCCGACCCGCTGTTCGAGCAAGTCCTGATACTGGGCGAAGACCGACCTTTCATCGCCTGCATCGCCGTGGTCAACACCACAGAATGGCAGGCCCTGGCCCAGGGGCTGGGGCTGGACGCCTCAGACCCAACCAGCCTCAACCACTCGGCGGCAGAACGCGAAGCCTTGGCCCGTATCGAAAAACAGACCCGCAGCTTTGCCCGCTATGCGGTGCCACGTGCAGTGCATCTGGTGCAGGAGCCGTGGACGATTGACAACAGTCTCATGACCCCTACCCTCAAGCTCAAACGCAAGAACCTGATGGCCTATTACGAGCAGGACATCGAGACCATGTACGGAAAACCGGTCGATCGCTGGAAAAACAGCGTGGTTGTTTGACATTAGGCCCGCTTTAGCGGGCCTCTAGTTTTTGAGGTCGATCTGTCCCTTTTCATTTTTTAGGTCTATCTATCGAATACATGTAAGTTACATTAAATACTGAAATACGCTGACAGAATTGGCGTTGCCTCGGAACTCCAAGTCCAGAATGCGTTGAACTCCCAGAGCGTGACGCTGCAAACACTGGTCTTACTACTTGGTTGCTTTGCAGGCGCACCTGGCATTGCGGTATTTCTGTACTGACTTGGCTTTGTCCAGCGCGGTCTGCCGCTTCGTCTTAAACGCCAATCGCCGATTGACCAAGTCGTGTGCGCCACTCTGTGCCCTGTAGTGCCACTACCAGCAGATCCCGTTCTACGCGCCAGATCGCGGGATCTATGCCAGAAATACTCGAAAACTCTCAGCACCGACAACGGCCTGGGGGCCCTCCGCTAGCCCTCTCCGCCGGCCGGCGCCAAATCTTGGTGTATGCAGAGATAGTTGCCCTCGGTATCTTTGAACCAGGCAGCTTTCTCGGACCCCAGCACGCAAACATGGTTGAGGGTCTTGAAGTCCGGAAAGTCGTAGTCCTCGAACACCACTCCCCTGCCCTTGAGCTCTTCGACGCTTGCGGCAATGTCCGAGACCTGGAAACTGATGGCCGTATGTTCCGCTTTGGTGCCACCGGGCTTGGGAAACAATGCCAGTGCACTGCCGCCGACCATATAGACAAACTTGCCGTCGGGCCGTAACACCCCACGCGTCAAGCCCAGACAGCCTTCATAGAAGGCCCGGGCGCGATCCATGTCCATCACCGGCAGCATCGTCGTCACAGCACAATGGGTCAGCATATGAGCTCCTTTCGCCCGTAGCTGCCAGAACGCAGCCGCTAAGCCGAGCAGACCAAGCTTAGTCTTCGCTTTGCCATTGCACCAGCCACCGCCGCCGCAAATGAACTGGGCGACATAGACTTTACGACTGGCCACATCCCTACCCACTGCGGTGAGGGAGAGCGCAGAAGCACGCAGCATCTGCCCCTCCCTTCAAACCCCGATCAGCGAGCGGCCCGATAAACGGACTGGCCTTCGACGATGGTCTCGAGCACCTTGATATCCTTGATAGCCATGGGATCGACCTTGGCGAGGTTATCGGACAGAACCACCATGTCCGCGTACTTGCCGACTTCGATGGAGCCCCGCTCTTTTTCCTCGAAGTTCTGGCAGGCCGCGTTGATCGTCGTCGCGCGCAAGGCATCGGCGACCGGAATGCGCTGCTCCGCGCCCAGGACCACACCGCTGGTGGTCGCGCGGTTCACGGCAGACCAGATCAGGCGCATGGGCTCCATGGGTACGATGGGCGTGTCCGTGTGGATGGTGTAGACCAAGCCTCGCTCCTTGGCCGAGCGCGCCGGGCTGATGCGTGATGCCCGATCCGGGCCGATGAAGATATCGCGGTGGCGGTCACCCCAGTAATAGGTGTGCAGCACGAAAAAGGAGGGTATGGCAGCCAGACGCTTGACCTCATCCAGTTGGTCCTCGCGCATCATCTGCGAGTGGATCAGGACTTGTCTGGCATCTTTGCGCGGCGATGCCTCTTGCGCCTTGCGGTAGGCATACAGCACATCGTCGATGGCCGCATCGCCATTGGCGTGGATCATGATCTGGCGGCCGGATTCATGCACTTTCAGCACTCTTGCCGCCAGATCTTCGCGGGTAAAGCGCGGAAATCCGCGGTAATGCGTGTCGCCGTGAAAAGGCGTGTGGTAGTGCTCGCCCAAGTAGCCGGTATAGCCCTGGATCGAGCCGTCCGAGAACTCCTTGACCCCGCCAACCTTGATCTTGCCGCTGCTCAGCTTCACCTTGTCCACGGCGTCCATGGTGTCGAAGCCGCTCCAGGTCACCACACGGATAGGCAGTTTTCCGGCCAACGCCGTCTCATCGAGCATCTTCAGCAAGGTCGGCGTGGTCGCTGCACCGTGGTTGGCCGTCGTGACACCGTGCGATGCATACCATTGCCCGGCCAGACGAATCCCTTCGCGCTGCTGGGCGTCGGTCAGTGCCGGCCGGATTTTGGCAACCAGATACAAGGCCGTCTCCTCCAGTACACCATCGGGCTCGCCCTTGGCGTTCTTGCGAATGACTCCGCCCTCAGGATTGGGCGTGCTGGCCGTGATGCCCGCCAGGGCCAGCGCAGCGCTGTTGGCGACGGCGAGGTGGCCCGAGACATGGGTCAGGAAAATCGGCTGTGTCGCGGATATCTGGTCGAGATCGGCGCGCGTGGGATGGCGCTTTTCGGCCAGCAAGGTGTCGTCGTAGCCCGAGCCGCTAACCCACTCCTTGGCACCAACCTTGGCCTGCTGGGCCTTGAGCAGCGTCACGATGTCGCCGATATTGCGCACCGTGCCTATGGGCGGACTGTTCAGATCGGCCACAAAAGTGCCGGTCAATTTGGCGACGGCAAAGTGGCTGTGCGCGTCATAGATGCCGGGGATCATGGTCTTGCCCTGCAGGTCCACCACCTTAGTGTTGGCTCCTATAAATCCGGCGATGTCCTTGGCTCCGCCCACGGCCAGGATTTTTCCGTCGCGTATGGCCACGGCCTCAGCCTGCGCATTACTCTGGTCTACCGTCAAGATATTGGCGTTGGTGTAGACAAGCTGGGCTTCTGGCTTGGCGGCTTCTTTGCCCGCGCAGGCGGTCAGCGCGATGCTGGCAAGAAGAGCCAGTCCCAAGTAGTTACGGCTGCGCTCGCTCGGCCTCGATGGTTGAAGCAAGCTGGTATCTGGATGCATATGAAGTCTCTGATCGATTCAATTCCAATGGCCGCCAGCTGCCGGCTGGCCATTGCGCGTTTGGCACACAGGCGCAGCTATGCGCTGAGCCTGGTCAATGGATAAAGGGGAAAAGCGCCTGCCAGTGCTGACCGTTCGTTGGCCTGCTCGGCAGGGCCGGTGTGCTGTCGCGGATGGCGCAGCGGTCCGTGGGCTTGACCGGCAGATGTGCCGATGCACCATCGCTTGTGTATGAGCGGATGCAAGTCCAGTGCGCCAAGGCTATGGCAAGCACTCGTAATTGCTTCGCGGGATTACCCGAGATTCCGCTGCTT
The DNA here is from genome assembly GCF_965139575.1 of Comamonas aquatilis. Taxonomy (NCBI): domain Bacteria; kingdom Pseudomonadati; phylum Pseudomonadota; class Betaproteobacteria; order Burkholderiales; family Comamonadaceae; genus Comamonas; species Comamonas aquatilis. The sequence continues at coordinate 130,764 of NZ_CBCSIW010000010.1, forward strand.
TGCAGAAGCTTTTCAGCCCATTCAGCCTTGACGCCCCAAGCCGACACCTCGCCAAGCTCAGCCTTTTCAAGTCGGCTAGAAAACATGCTGTGGCCCAAGCCCCTCGCGTTTTCGCCCGCCTTGGTCAAAGCCTTGCGAGTGAAAGTTTTCGCCTCTATGTGCAGAATACTGCCCTTATCCTTTAGACGGATCCGGGCTGCACATGCGCTCTGGCCGTCCGCTCTCTTCCTGGCTGTAATCGTCCCCTGCTGCTAGTGCTACAAGCTGTTTTCGTAGCACTGCCGTAGCACTCAGGGACATGAATCGGGGTTTTGGGGCGTTTTCCAGGGTGCTGAATCAGTGCTGCAAGCCCTCGAATGTCATCGATGAACGATATAAATATCAAAGAAAATTAACCACTTCACAGCATGTGGCGCATGTCGGTTGCGCCGATGATGGACTGGACAGGCACAACGCTAACCAATTGATTTTCAATAGTAAATCGGCGTTGTTGCATAAATCGCAGGCTAGGGTCAGGTAGCCTCGTGCGATGAGTCATTCCCCGCAGTCCAAACCTCGCTATCGCACCACCAACTGGAAGCAATACAACGCAGCGCTCAAAGCG